>JAPPOI010000065.1:4949-7094 GCA_028818055.1 Boseongicola sp. | reverse complement strand
CTGTCCCCATTGGTATCGCGCAAACATCCGGACAGGCGGCAAGCCAAGGCTGGCTGACATACGTCTGGGTCATCGCGCTTCTGTCGACGGCAGTTGGAATGCTGAACCTGTTCCCAATCCCGGTTCTGGACGGCGGCCACTTGGTTTTCTACGCGTGGGAGGCCGTCACTGGCAGACCCCCGAGCGATGCGGCCCTTAAGTATCTGATGGCGGGCGGTCTGACGATCATGTTGGCGCTTATGCTGTTCGCGGTCACAAATGACCTGTTCTGCCCGTGATTAGGCGGTTTTCTCGATAAAATCTGAGGAAAACAGCCGCGCAACGGCCAAAGCCCCGCCCAATTTCAGACACATTTGAAGCCTATATTCTAGGTGTCCGAAGCAAAGGTGGTCGCCATGCAGACACTACATCGTGGATACAAAGCGCTGGAACTTCTCAGTGTATTGAACCTTGATCGAGCGCTTGCGCTGCTCGTTCTGGGTGGCGCGTTGTTTTTGGCGGCTTACGTCGGCACGCCGCAGTAAAACGCGACTCCATCTAATGCCTTTGTGAACCGCCCCTTGGGGCGGTTTCGTCTTTTTGACAGCCCCTTAGAATCCCTTTACTCAATCGGTAACAAACAAACGGCGGGCGAGGGACATGCGCTGGGTTAGGGCTTCACTTTCACTTCTCTATTTGCCTCTCATTGTGGTCGCCATCAGTGTCGTGATGTCTACCTCTTCATTTGCGCAGACACGTGTCAACGCGATCTCCGTTGAAGGCAACCAACGTATTCCAGCATCTACGGTCATCGATCTGATCGGATTTGAACGCGGACAGGTCGTGACCGACGGACAAATCAGCGATGCCATTCAGCGTGTGAATGCCTCGGGCCTGTTTGAACGCGTCGATGTGTTTACAGGCGGCGGCGGGCTACGGGTTGTTGTCGTCGAACGTCCGACAATCAATCGGATCAATATTGAAGGTAACCGGCGCCTGGACGATGACCAATTGTTGTCAACGATCACTTCACAACCGCGCCGCGTGTACTCGCCAACTGTAGCCGAAGCGGATGCCTCGCTTATCGCAGATGCCTATACTGAAGCGTCACGCCTGTCCGCGACGGTGACGCCGCGGATCATCCGACGTTCAGACAACCGGGTGGATTTGGTCTTTGAGGTGTCTGAAGGCCGTGTCGTCGAAAATGAGCGCATTAGTTTCGTTGGAAACCGAGCTTTCTCAGATCGTCGGCTGCGTCGGGCAATCGAAACCAAGCAGGCCGGTTTTTTACGCGCAATCATTCGAAGTGATACATTCGTTCCGCAGCGAATTGAATTCGACCGGCAGCTTCTGACAGATTTTTATCGTTCGCGTGGCTATGTCGATTTCCGCGTTCTTGATGTGAACACCGAATTCAGCCGCGAACGCGACGCAAGCTTTGTCACCTTCAACGTTCAGGAAGGTCAACAGTTCGCTGTTGGCGCCGTTTCAGTCGTATCCGAATTTCCGGACGCAAACGTTGCCGATTACGAAAACGCACTCCGGTTAAATTCCGGCGAGACGTGGAACCCGTCGCGTATAGAAGAACAGATTGCGCGCCTCGAACGTCTGGCACTGCAGCAAGGATTTGATTTCCTGCGGGTCGACCCAAGGATTACCCGCAACGATCGCGATTTGACGTTGGACGTTGAATTTGCACTTGTTCGTGGTCCGCGCGTTTTTGTTGAACGCATCGATATTGAAGGCAACACGACAACCTTAGACAGGGTTATTCGTCGCCAGTTCGACACGGTAGAAGGCGACCCGTTCAATCCACGCGAAATCAGAAATGCGGCAGAGCGTATTCGCGCCCTTGGTTTTTTTGCTAACGCTGACGTGCAAACACGCCAAGGGTCGAGCCGTGATCAGGTCGTTGTAGACGTTGATTTGGAAGAACAGCCGACAGGCAGCCTTTCATTCGGTGGTGCATACTCAACTGACGACGGATTTGCTCTGCTTATCGCTTTCTCCGAACGGAACTTCTTGGGACGTGGTCAGGCTGTGACCGTGCAACTTCAGACCGGATCGGACAACCGTGATACAACGCTTTCGTTCCGAGAGCCTGCGTTTCTAGATCGTGATTTAGCTTTCGGAGTTCGAATTCGTGATTTCAGCACAGATTACGAC
>JAPPOI010000065.1:908-4939 GCA_028818055.1 Boseongicola sp. | reverse complement strand
GATGCGGCCTACGAAACTGGCGACCTGAGCATTCGACCCTCTCTGGAGTTTCCGGTGTCCGAGAACGGTCGTCTGGACGTTTTCTACGAGTTGGCCAAGGAAGAGATCAAGAATGTGTCTGTCGACGCTTCTCCGATTATCGCTGCCGAAGCTGGCGATCTTATCAAAAGCTCGCTTGGATATAACTATACGCTTGATCTTCTCCGGGGCGGCCTGAACCCCAATCGCGGTGTTCTGCTCAGTTTTGGCCAGGAACTAGCGGGCGTGGGTGGCGACGTTGAATACCTGCGTTCGACCGCACGTGTCGTTGCACAGCGCGATATCCTGAACGAAGAAGTGACGCTGCGGGCGATATTCGAAGCTGGTTTGATACATGCTGCCAGTGGCTCAACGCGTGTCACCGATCGCTTTTTCCTGTCATCCAGTCAGTTGCGTGGATTTGCTGGTCGTGGCTTGGGACCGCGAGATACCGGCGCGGTCTCATCAGATGTTCTAGGCGGCAATAAATATGCGGTGGCTCGCTTCGAAGTCGATTTCCCACTCGGCCTACCGGAAGAGTACGGCGTGTCTGGTGGCGTTTTCCTCGACGTGGGTTCGCTTTGGGGTCTGGATAACACCGCCGGTGTAGCGGTCGTGGACGATAGTTTCGAGTTGCGGTCGTCTATCGGATTCACGCTGTTCTGGGATACGGCCATTGGTCCGATCCGAATGAATTTCGCGCGCCCAATTGACAGCAACCCGCTTGACGAAACGCGAAGCTTCGATTTCTCGATCTCAACAAGGTTCTGATGACTGGCCTTCGTACAGTTCTTGGCGTTGTGGTTCTGTCAATCGCTGCGACCATTACTCAGGCTCAGGAACAGTCGATCAACATCCCGCCACCGGTTCTGACAATTGATCAGGATCGTCTTCTGAGCGAGACCCGCCTTGGCGAGCGACTGAACACCGAGCTTGAAGCACAAGCCGCCATTCTCGCCGAGGAAAATGCCCGCATCGAAGGCGAGCTGATAAAGCGCGAGCGCGAGTTGACGGAACTACGACCAACGCTTGAACCCGAAGAGTTTCAAGCATTGGCCGATGCGTTCGACGCCGATGTTCAGCGCATTCGTTCCGAACAGGACGACAAGGCCCGCGCACTGACGGCGTCTCGCGATCAAGCCCGGCAGGTGTTCTTAAACGAGGCTGCTCAAATTATCTCATCAATCGTGCGAGAACGTGGGGCGCTGGTGGTTTTGGACAGGCGCGACGTATTCCTGTCGGCCGAAAGTATCGATATCACCGATGAGGCGATTTCCAGGATCAACCAGGGCACTGTAGAAGAAACCGAAGAGTGACAGGCTTGTCGTTTGCGGCGCGGATTGCTACGCCCTTAGAAAACACCAAGGACACCAAATGAGCGAGCCTTTGAAATCCGCCGATATCGATCTGATACAGCGTATTATTCCCCATAGATATCCATTCCTATTAGTTGACCGTGTCGTCGATATCGAAGGCACCGCCAAGGGCACGGGGATCAAGAATGTCACGGTCAATGAACCTCAATTCACCGGACATTTCCCGGGGATGCCGGTGTTTCCGGGTGTTCTGATGGTCGAGGCTATGGCACAGACGGCAGCCGTTGTTGTCGGAGTCGGCATGGACCTCGCTGACAGGAATTTCGGTGTCTACTTCATGGCGATCGATGGTGTGAAGTTCCGGCGCAAGGTCGGGCCTGGCGATACGCTTCGCATGGAGGTCGAGACCCTTCGCGGAGGCGGGAAAGTCTGGAAATTCAAAGGCAGCGCAACCGTGGATGGTGAGCTTGCGTGCGAATGTGAATTCACCGCGATGATGGATTTGCCGAAGTGAGCATTGACGACACAGCCAACATTCACCCTTCGTCAGTCATCGAAGATGGGGCGGTCGTAGGGGCTGGTGTAAACATCGGACCGTTTTGCGTCGTTGGTCCCAATGTCGAATTGGGCGCTGGCGTCGAGCTAAGGTCTCATGTCGTCGTAACGGGCCACACAAACGTCGGAGATGAGACGATCATCTTCCCCGGCGCAGTCATTGGCGAAATACCCCAGGACCTGAAGTTCAAAGGCGAAGCCACCCGCCTTGTCGTCGGTAAGCGCAATCGCATCCGCGAGGGCGTGACCATGAACACAGGCACCGAAGGCGGCGGTGGGCTTACTCAGGTCGGCGACGATTGCCTATTCATGACGGGCGCACACGTCGCTCACGACGCCATTGTCGGCAATCGTGTCATCGTCGCCAATCAGGGCGCCATCGCGGGCCATTGCGTTATCGAAGACGACGTTATCATCGGCGGCCTGTCCGGCATCCACCAGTGGGTGCGCGTCGGCAAAGGCGCCATCATCGGCGCGGTTACGATGGTCACAAACGATGTAATACCGTTCGGCCTGGTGCAGGGCCCGCGCGGCACTCTGGATGGCCTGAATCTTGTCGGCCTGAAACGCAAAGGCGTCGATCGCGCAGATATCACCGCGCTTCGTGCGGCCTTCCAGATGCTGGCACAAGGCGAAGGTGCGTTTCAGGATCGTGCACGCCGCCTCGGCCAGGAAACCGACAGCGCCTATGTGCAAGATATCATCGACTTCGTGCTGGGTGCCTCGGACCGGGCTTATCTCACGCCCGAGCGCTGACCGGCATGCGCGCGCTGATCGCCGGGGCAGGGCGGCTGCCAACATTGATCAAAAGGACGCACGAAGGCCCCCTTCATGTCGTCGCGCTGGATGACTTTCCCCCCGACGATCTGGTTCCCAATCGCGTCTTTTGCATCGAGCACCTTGGCAGCCTGCTGGACGCACTTGTCTCGGAAGGTATCAAGTCGGTTTGCTTTGCAGGATCGATTGCGCGACCGCCGATTGATCCCTCTAAGATCGATGCCGCCACGATGCCTTTGGTGCCCGCCATGATGGAAGCGCTTCAGCAAGGGGATGATGCGGCTCTTCGCACCGTGGTTGGTTTCTTTGAAGATCGCGGCATCGAAGTGATTGCGGCACACGACATTGTCCCCGAATTACTACCGCCGGCTGGAGTGCACACAGAAAAATCACCTGACGCTCAGGCCGAAAGCGACGCCGCGCGTGCCGCTGATATAGGGTCATGCCTGGGCGCGGCGGACATCGGGCAAGCCCTGGTCGTCCGCAAGGGGCAAGCCCTTGCGATAGAGGGACAGTTTGGAACCGATTGGATGCTGGCCAGCTTGAAAGAGCGGCCCGATACCGGCGGCGGTCTTTTGTTCAAAGCACCAAAACCTGATCAGGATCGACGCATCGACCTGCCGACGATTGGACCTGCCACCATCAAGGCAGCGGCTGACGCAACGCTGGACGGTATCGTTGTCGAAACAGGCGGCGTACTGGTTCTTGATCTGGAAGCGACCATCAAGGCCGCAAATGACGCCGAGGTATTTCTTTGGGTTCGCGATCGGTGAAACGGCCATTACCTCATGCGGTTGGTGATCTGCCATGAGCTTGCGGCTCTACATTCTGGCTGGAGAGCCATCTGGCGACAAACTAGGCGGGGCGTTCCTCTCTGGTCTGAAACAGCTTGAGCCAGACGTCGTCGTTGGCGGCGTTGGTGGACCTGAAATGACCGCGCAGGGGCTGAACAGCCTATTCCCAATGGACGAACTCAGCGTCATGGGCATTGCAGAAGTCCTTCCTAAGTATCCGGAACTGAAACGCAGGTTGAATCAAACGGTCGAGGATTGTCTGGCCTTCAAGCCGGATGTTTTGGTTACCATAGATAGCCCTGACTTTTCGCTGAGGCTTGCAAAGGCCGTCAAGGCGGCGAGTGACATTCGAACTGTTCATTACGTGGCACCCTCAGTCTGGGCATGGCGGTCGGGGCGTGCGCAAAAAATGTCGGCCTATGTCGATCACGTACTCGCACTTTTGCCGTTTGAGCCGCCCTATATGGAGGCGGCGCATATGGCATGCGATTTTGTGGGGCACCCGGTTGTTGCAGAGCCTGTCGCGTCCGGCACCGAGGCAGAAGAGTTTCGAAAAGAAACAGGAATTGAC
>JAPPOI010000065.1:0-898 GCA_028818055.1 Boseongicola sp. | reverse complement strand
ACGCCCCGATCATTCTGGCGTTGCCGGGATCGCGGAAAGCAGAAGTGGGGCGTTTAACGCCGATTTTTGGCGAGGCGCTGCGCGCCGTACTCGCCCGCCAGCCGGATGCCCGCGTCGTGGTGCCAGCCGCTGCGCCAGTGGCGTCAACAGTGATCGACGCAACAAAAAATTGGCCGGGCGAACCTGTCGTCTTGGATCCGCGCGAAGATCCGCGGGCCGACGCCAAAAAACGGGCGGCCTTCAAGGCCGCAGATATGGCCTTGGCGGCGTCTGGCACCGTTTCACTGGAACTTGCCGCGAATTCCACTCCGATGGTGATCGCCTATGACATGAATTGGCTGTCGTGGCAGATCATGTCGCGCATGGTCAAGGTCGACACAGTTACGCTGGTCAATCTGGTCGTTGGAAAAAACGTGGTGCCCGAATGTTTGGGGCCGGATTGCAAGCCGCAGAATATTGCCGACCGCCTGATTGAGCTCTTGTCGGATGAAAGTGCGCGTCTGCGTCAGGTCGAGGCCATGCAAACGACAATGGAGATGTTGGGGCAGGGACAGGAACCTCCCGGTCTCCGTGCGGCCAAAGCCGTTCTGGCAAGGATGCAGGAATAACCGCCATTAAACTTCACAGCTGGTCGCCGGAAACTGTCGTCGAAAATGTTAACAACTCGAATCGCAAATGGGCATTTTGGACGCGCATGCGACCGTTTGTTAAAGGAAGCCTTAACCATTTTACGACGACCGAACGCGGATTTCCCAAGCGTTAATTGTCCGAACCCATGCCTGAATTTTCGCTAAATGGGGCGCTCAGAAACATGTACGTTTCTGCACATTCCTCAGAAAACGAGCGTACATTTTGTACATTTCGAGCAACGAACGCCGGCGGAAATGAAGGCTTTACG
>JAPPOI010000275.1 GCA_028818055.1 Boseongicola sp. | reverse complement strand
GCCATGACCTGCGCCGAAACACGAACGTCGTCGGGAATTGCAAGACCAAAGAACGGGCTTTCCGGCAGGAAAGTGCGGAGTTCCTTGGGTTCGCCCCAGCTCATTGTTCCGCCGACACTGCGACCACCGGCACGCAGACGGACGGGCATCAAGGTATCCTCGACCTCGCGCCCGACATCGGATGAGGCTAGGCGCGGACCTGCAAAACGCAGCAACAGACCGCCTTTGCGCACCCATTCTTCCAAGGTATCGGCTTCACCGTCGGAAAGCTGCGCGACATCTGCCAAGACGATGACGTCCGGGTTCGCGAGAACGATATCATCGATGATGCCTTCAATAAGATCCGCGTTGGGGATCAAAGCTTGTTCGAGATAGTGGGTCGGTGACAGAAGCTGCAGGCCTTCGCGGTCGTCAGTTGGCGATACGATCGCAATTTCACGACGGCGCAGTGCATCATCCGTCAGGCTGACACCTGCGGCGGACCGCGCTCCGGATATTTCGAAACGCGTGATCCGGTTGCGAAGCTCTGGTGGCAGAGAAAGTTGCGCAGACGCCAATCTTTCCCGAGGTGGAAACGTCATATCAAGACTTGCCAGCACCCGGGGTGTACCTGTCGGGTCCAAACCGTGTGCCGTGACCGTGACGGTTTCGGGCAGACCTGTGCGATTACGGACCGCGTCCAGGGCAATTTGCCCGTCCTCAAACCGGGCGGGTCGAAGGCCGTATACAGGTTGTCCGCTTTCGAAGATCGTGACCGAGCCGCGCGATTCCAGAGCCGCCAGCGTGGTTTCGCGCCAAGCGCCGCCTATGGCATCGGAAAGCCACAGCGTGTCGAAGCTACCGGTCAGGCCTTCAGCCCAGATCGCCACATCTTCGTCGGGCAACCAAGGCTGGGGTTCAAATCCCGGCAGAACGCTGCGCCAGGCATCTGCCGCGCGAAACGGCAGCGTGCCGTCTTCCGGCAGGTCGGTCAGAGCAACGATTGCTGTTTCGCGACCTTCGCGCGCAGCCACATCGAGTGCCGCTTCGACGCGTGCGATCCGACGCGACCAGTCGCGCGCGTCAGCCCAGGTGGCGTCAAACAACATCAGAAGCGGCCCATCGCCATCAGCTTCTGTCTCGGGGTTCAGCACTGGCCCCGCGAAACCAATGATGGCGGCGGCAACTGCGAGCATCCGAAGCAAGAGAAGCCACCATGGCGTGCGATCAGTTTGATTGTCGTCGTCTTCGAGACCCAGCAAAAGCGCAACGCCCGGGAAGTAGCGACGCACCGGAGCAGGTGGCACAGCGCGAAGCAGCAACCAAAGAATTGGCAATGCCAGCAGGCCTAGAAGCAGCGCGGGTGCCGCAAAACCTATGGGTCCGATGCTCCACATCAGTGGCGACGCTCCAACGCAGTATAAAGCCACAAGAGCGCGGCGGCTTCGGACGTATCAGTGTGGTGGCAGTGATATTGCCAGCCTGTGCTGCGCGCCAACGACCGAAGCCGGTCTTTCCGTTCGGCTAGGCGATCGAGATACCGATCGCGCAAATCCTTGGCCTTGAGTGTTTCGTGACTGAGCGATCCGCCGACGCTTTCGAAAATGGTGCGGCCATCAAACGGAAAAGCTTCTTCCTGCGGGTCCAGCACTTGCATCAAGGCGCCGGACACGCCGCGGTCGGCCGCCCGGGTCAGCACATCTTCGACCGTGTCGATATTGCCCAGAAAATCCGAGATGAAGACCGCACGTGACCGGGCCGGCACACCGCGCAGCTCGGGCGGGGTGTATTCGGTTTCGTCCGCCTTATCGCCCAGCGCTTCGGTCAACCGGACCAGTTGAACCTGGCCTGCACGTGGCGGCAGGCCTGCGTTTGACAAGCCAACGCGTTCGCCGGCGCGATTAAGAAGAACCGCCAGCGCCAGCGCGATTTTCCTTGCTGTGTCGGCCTTCGTTGCCAGCGTTTTTGCTGACGAAAATTCCATCGACTGTCCGGGATCGACCCATAGCATCACGGATTGTGCCGCCTGCCATTCTTTTTCACGCACGAACAGAGCATCTGAACGCGCTGACCGGCGCCAGTCGATCGCGCGGGCTTCGTCGCCCGGTGTACTGGGTCGGTATTGCCAGAATTGGTCGCCCTGCCCCGTTCGGCGTCGCCCATGCTCGCCCGCCATTACGCTGGACGCCAAATGCTCGGCCGCTGCCAGAAGCGGCGGCAGCGGTCCGGCAAGCGTCTCAGCTTCCTGACGAAGGCGAGCGGGTGATCTCACGCCGCGACCTCGATATGCGTCGTGACTTCGGTGACTTGCGCGATGAGCTGGCTCAGCTCCATGCCCCGCGCCCTCGCTGCAAAGGTGAGTGCCATGCGGTGCGTCAGTACCGGCTTGGCCATCGCCGCAACGTCTTCGACAGACGGAGCAAGCCGGCCCTGCAGCAGGGCGCGGGCACGAACCGTCAACATCAAAGCCTGCGCAGCGCGCGGACCTGGCCCCCATCCCACATTTTCGCGGACAACATCGCTGGCGCTTTCTTCTTCGGGGCGGCATGCCCGCACCAGATCAAGGATCGCTTCAACGACACTTTCTCCGACCGGCATCTGGCGCACGATGGCCTGGGCGGTCATCAACTCGCCGCCAGTGAAGACTTGTGTTGACTCGGCTTCGTCCAAACCAGTTGTCGCCATGAGGATATCACGTTCGGTGTCGCGGTCCGGATAGGGAACGTCGATCTGAACAAGGAAACGGTCAAGCTGTGCTTCCGGCAGCGGATAGGTGCCTTCCTGTTCAATCGGGTTCTGGGTGGCCAGAACGTGGAACGGCTGAGGCAGTGCATGCGCCTCGCCCGCGACGGTCACAGTTTTTTCCTGCATCGCCTGAAGCAGAGCTGACTGCGTTCGAGGGCTGGCGCGGTTAATCTCGTCGGCCATGAGCAACTGGCTGAAGATCGGACCGGAGATGAACTTGAACGCCCGGCTGCCGTCGGCGCCGGTTTCCAGAACTTCCGAACCAAGAATATCGGCTGGCATCAAGTCCGGTGTGAACTGCACGCGTTTCCCGTCCAGTCCCAAAACAGTGCTCAACGTATCCACCAAACGGGTCTTACCGAGACCGGGAAGGCCAACCAAAAGGCCGTGGCCACCACACAGGATCGCAGACAAAACCAGGTCTACGACCTGCTCCTGTCCAATGAACCGCTTGGTGATGCTGGCTTTCGCGTCGCCCAGCTTTCCGCCCAGCGCTTCAATCTCTGATACAAGGTCGGTCGTTTCCGACATGGCAATGGCCTCCAAAAGTCCTATGCTGTTCAGGATACGAAGTATGCCACACGGCACAAATGGCAAAAGTGGAAATGGCACAAAACATTGTGAAACCGACGGCAGAAGGCATTGCAGCAAGCGCAAGGGCCGCAAAAACACGCGGTTTACCACCCGTTCACCTTTGGGATCCTCCGGATTGCGGGGATTTGGACATGCGAATTGCCCGTGATGGCACGTGGTTTTATCTGGGAACTCCGATTGGGCGCCCGGAATTGGTGCGCCTGTTCTCAACGATTCTTCGAAAAGACGGTGATCGTTATGTGCTGGTCACACCCGTTGAGAAAGTCGGCATAACAGTTGATGACGCGCCATTTGTTGCTGTCGACTTCGAGGCCGAAGGTACCGGCGAAGATCAGATTCTCACTTTCGAGACCAACCTAGAAGATATTGCCGTGGCCGGGCCCGAGCACCCAATTCGGGTTGAACGCGATCCGGAAACCGGCGAGCCGTCGCCCTATATCCTGATCCGAGCCGAGCTTGAGGCGTTGATTGACCGCAAAAGTTTCTACCGTCTGGTTGAGATCGGCGCGCACCACGGCGGTTGGTTTGGGCTTTGGTCTTCGGGCGAGTTCTTCCCAATCATTCCTTCGGAAGAATTGCCCTAACCCTTATCCCGCCGTTTTTGACATCAACTTGGAAATTCGTTCCGGCGCGCCCCGTTCGGTCAGGTATTTCAAGAGCTTCTTCATTCCGATGCCTGTTCGTATCTCGAAAAGCTCGTAACGGAACCTGCGGGCAGAGACACCATGTTTGCCTAATCCACTGGCCAGCACATCGCGCAAGGCGGCTGGCCCACAATAGAGCACGGTACTTTTCTTCAAATCTCCTGCAATGCTTGCAACGACATCAGCATCAAGGCGCCCCTCAGACCCGGTTTCCCGCAGCGTTAAAGTCAGGTTGGACTTGTCGGCAGCCGCGCGTTCCAGTTCTGCCAAATGCGCGGCTTTCGAGCGGTCCCGTACGCAGTAAATCATTGTGACCGGACCATCGTCCGGGCCAAGCGCCTGAGCCATCGCGGCAAAAGGCGTGACGCCAATACCGGCAGCGACCCAGACTTGCGGACCCCGGGCTATGCCAAAATCTCCAAAGGGCCCTTCGACACGCGCTTCGGCCCCTTCCACAATTCGAGACATGAGACGCACGGTGTAATCGCCCAAGGGCGCGATGCTCATTCGAATGTGGCCATCCTTATTCGGCGCCATGCTGATCGTGAACGGATGCGGCTCGTGCATGCCCACGCCTGGGAAACTGATGAATGCGAACTGACCAGCCCGGTGTTTTATAGGCCGACCCACTGGAGACAACTCAACTGCAAGGGCATTGCCTTCTTCCGTAATGCTGGTTGCCGTGTAAGCGCGCGACGGACGAAACCGGCGTGGTGCCGACGTATAAGCATAGGCAACCAAACCGATCAGGCAGATCAGCCCCATATACAGCCCCAACGGATCACCATTTGAAAATGGCTTCAGTATGAACAGGTAATGAATTGCCGAAAGAACAAAGAAGACGCCGATGAACCGGTGTGTCCACTTCCAAAGATGGTAGGGAATGAACGTGGCCACTGTGATCGCAACCAGAATGAGCAACCCATAAAGGCTGATCTCGCCGGCGGTTTCGGCGGCTTCGACAAGTGCTGTTTCGCGACCGAGGCCGCGCATCTCTGCATCTATCGTGTCGTGCAAGAAGCTTGCCACCAATGCCCAAAGACCCAGCCACTTGTGCAGACGGTACGACTGATCAAGCGGCCCGAATACCTGTTCCACCCCCAGCCAACGTGTCGCGATCAATTGCGACGTTGCCATTGCGATCAAGGCCGTCATTCCAAGGTACTGGCTGAACAAAGCCACTCCGTCACGACCCACTGCAATTTCAGGAAGCCACAATATTGGTGTCGCCATGGCGGCAGCCACGACGGCCAGTCCGATGGGTCTTAAAGCCATTAAGGAAATCTCCGCAATCAAACCAAATTGCAGCGGACATTCTCTCAGGATTTCCAAAAATTCAATTAGTTCACACTTTTTAGCCATGCACTGCGAGGCCCAGCCGACTGCCTGGGCCCCGTTTTGTTTTCAACTCCGGTTATCAAGTTGTGCGCGAACGGCGAGCAAGCCGTTGCGCGTGATGCGGTAAGGTTTGCCACTTCTGGATTGAACCAACCGTCTCTTTTTCAGGCGTTCAAAGACTGCAAGTGTGCAAGTTTCGAGCGCGTGACCGTCACGTGTGAAACAGGTGACCTTGCGAATTTTGCCGTTCGGCTGACGTTCAAAATGGATTGCTCCGCCTTGCGCCAAAACGTGCAAAACACGCTGTTCGTGTTTTGAGATATTCAACTGTCTGTCTCTTGAAATTATGCAAACGACAAAACGCCTCCTGCACGGCGCGAGGAGGAGTTTCGGTTCAGTGGCCCACGTTTAAGGGCCTTAGGAGACAGACTCAGTCATCAACATATGGCGCTGAGTAACCCGTGATCGCTTTCAACGGAAGGAAAAAAGGGCCCCTGCTTTTGCAGAGACCCTTGAAACGGCCGGAAGCAATCCGGCGACCCTGTGAGGGGGGTATTAGTGACAGGCTGGACGTGTGCCTGGCAGCAGAACTTTGTCGACCACGTGGATCACGCCGTTGTCGGCTTTGATGTCAGCGATGATGACGTTGGCCGTTTCGCCTGTACCATCAGCAATCGACACACCAGACGCATCTTTGGTGATGCACAGACGTTCGCTTGCGAGGATTGGCTTGAAGTAGTTCGAGCCACCCGGGATCATCGCGGCGCTGAGGTTGCGATCGTCAACGTGGTACAACAGAACGCTTGTCAGCTGGTCCTTGTTCTCTGGCTGAAGCAGCGTGTCGACGGTGCCTTCCGGAAGAGCCGCGAAGGCATCGTTTACCGGAGCATAAACTGTGAACGGACCGGGGCCGGCCAGAGTTTCGGCAAGACCGGCTGCAGTCACGGCGGCAACCAGTGTCGAGAAACGGTCATCGCCAGCAGCGATATCGACAATCGAATTTGCATTTGCACCAGAAGCGAAAGTCAAAGCTGCGGCGGCACAGGCGGCAATTTTGGTCAGTTTCATAATCGGGGGTCCTCCCTTTGAATGTTCAATGACCTTGTCTACGGGTCCGCTTGAGAACCGGATCAAAAACCAGCCGAAAAAAATCGAGTTTCCCAATGGATTTGATGGAAAGCAGGCGCTCAATCCTGACACAATGCTGTCAGGAGGGGTGTGCGAGAAGACCGTATTCTTACAGAAAAGGACCATATTCATGAGCTTCTCTCCTGCCAATTCAGTTGCCTGGATGGAAATTCCGGTACGTGACATTGATCATGGCATCGCGTTTTATAAAGCGGTGTTTGATTATGATCTCACCAAGGACGAAACCGGGCCAAATCCAATGGCGATGTTTCCAAATCAGCCTGGAAGTGTCTCGGGCCATATCTATCCTGGCGAGCCCGCGCGCCCCGGCGAAGGCCCGACCATACACCTGAATGTTCCCGATACATTGGAAGCGACAGCTGAGCGCGTCGCGAAATCCGGGGGCACTGTTGTGTCCGATCCGATCCCGCTTCCAATGGGGCGGTTCCAATACGTTATGGACCCGGATGGGAATTCGCTTGGGCTGTTTGAGCTGAACGCCGCCTGATGCGCCGGGCCGATCGTCTCTTTCGAATTGTCCAACACTTAAGGGACGGTCGGCTCACCACCGCCGCCAAGCTGGCTGAGAAACTGGAAGTCAGCGAGCGCACGATCTATCGCGACATCGCGGACTTGATCGGTTCCGGTGTCCCAATCGATGGGGAAGCCGGCGTCGGTTACCTGATGCGCGCCGG
>JAPPOI010000423.1 GCA_028818055.1 Boseongicola sp. | reverse complement strand
CGGACCGCTGGGGCATCTGTCAGCAAGGCATTGGGCGGACGGCCCTTGCTCGCCTTGTGTGGAAGCAGAAGAGACCCGAATGAAATCGCACTGGGTTTGCTTTTGGGTGCATATAACTTCTCCGCGCACAAAACCGGTGACGGGGATGACGGTGGGGTTGGACAAATTACGGTTGCCCATTCCAAGCCAGAAGAAAATCAGGACAAAGTCGAAAGCTCGAAAGCGGTGGCCGAAGGAGTGTACTTCACCCGCGATTTAGTGAACGAGCCTTCGAATGTTCTGACCACGGTTAACTTTGCAGACCGCCTTAAGGCGCTATCGAAGGTTGGCCTTAAAGTCAGTGTTCTGGAGGAAGATCAACTCGAGAAACTCGGCATGCGGGCGTTGTTGGGCGTCGGGCAGGGCAGTCGAAGCCCCTCGAAAGTCGTTGTTATGGAGTGGAATGGCGGTGGCGACGAACCTCCGTTGGCCCTTGTAGGAAAAGGCGTTGTCTTCGACACAGGCGGTATCTCATTAAAACCCGCTGGCGGTATGGAAGACATGACGATGGATATGGGCGGCGCTGGCGTTGTCTCTGGGGTCATGAAGACGCTGGCCCATCGCAAGGCCCCCGCCAACGTCATAGGGCTCGTGGGGCTTGTAGAAAACATGCCTGATGGTGCTGCGCAGCGTCCGGGCGACGTCGTGCGCACAATGAAGGGTGACACTGTTGAAGTGATCAACACCGATGCCGAAGGGCGGCTGGTTCTGTGCGACGTCATGTGGCACGCCCAGGAAAAGTACAAACCGGCGGCGATGATTGACCTGGCAACGTTAACTGGTGCTGTGGTTATTGCCTTGGGGCACCACAACGCAGGCGTATTTTCAAACGACGATGCTTTGGCAAATGCCTTTTTGCGCGCGGCGGGTTCTGAAGGAGAAGGCGCGTGGCGTATGCCGTTGGGCGACGATTATGCCAAGCAACTGAAAAGCCGAGTGGCTGACCTGAAAAATGTCGGTGGGCGCCCGGGTGGTTCCGTGACGGCGGCGGAGTTTCTGCACCGGTTCGTCCAAGATGAAACACCGTGGATACATCTTGATATTGCGGGCGTTACGCTGCGATCCTCAGCCACTTCATATGCACCAAAGGGCGCAAGCGGCTGGGGCGTGATGTCGCTTAACCGTTTGATTGCCGACAAGTTCGAGGTAGGTGAATAGCGGCGATGGGTGCTGTGTACTTTTATCATCTGACAGAACGTCCACTGGAAGCGACATTGCCGACATTGCTCGGCAAGTCATTGGCTGCCGGTTGGCGTGTTGCCGTCTTGGGGCCAACGGAGGAACGGATCAAACAACTCGATTCTGCCCTTTGGCAGGGTGAGGGATTTCTCCCTCATGGTTTGGCCGGTGGGCCACATGATAACGCACAACCCATTCTTTTGACGACTGCGGACCTGCCTGATGGCGTCAACTGCCTGATGGCCATCGATGGTGCCGAATTTGATCTTGGGCTTTCCAAATCGCTTGAGCGTACCTGTGTGTTGTTCGATGGCGGGAACGACGCTGTTTTGGAAAAGGCCCGCGCCGTCTGGAAAGATGTCAGTGCGGCGGGCATCGAGGCGCAATATTGGGCCGAAGACGGCGGCAAATGGGTCAAAAAAGCGGAGAACGCGCCGGAAAGCTAAGTGTCAGCGTTCCAAGATCAACTGATCACCCGCAATCTCAATGCGCTCGAACTGATCTAGAAAGCTCATACCCAGTAGCGACATCGACATTTCCGCTTCATTGACGGATACCGGCACGCTTCCGAAGTCGAGGGCGCCAATCCGTACATCATCAACAGAGGTATACGCTGTGCGCACGGTTCCGTTCGCCGTTCGCGCAGTGCCCGCAAAGATGATTTTATCGACGTCAATGCCTACGCGCCTTGCATCTTGGGGCGACAGAACGAATTCGCTTGCTCCGGTATCGACGAGAACGTTGATTGGCGTTCCATTGATTTGAAGGGTCATTTCGAAGTGCCCGTCTCGTCGGCGCGGAACTTCGATACGCTGTGTGTCTTCAAACACCGCTTGCCGGTTCAAAATATCGCTCTCGACGTCTTGCCACAGCCCATAGGCAGCGACGATCCCCACGAAAATGAGGAACCACGCGACGCCCTGCCGCGCAGTCTTGCCAAGGCTCTGACGATTTTCGGCGACAAACCAACCGGCAATCCCGAGCCCCAGAACCAAGAGATAGATGAAGCGATCCAGCTCAATGTTTTCCATAGCTCTTACATAAGAAGCGAATGTGTCAGGTAAAAGGCCGGCGCAATTCAAGCTGGGGTGGGTGCTAAATTCTCCAACACCCGGTGCGGTAATCGCACCGGGTGCAGGAACAATCCCTTCCTTACGGAGAAAGCAAGATGTATTTCAGGAGCTTAGCAATCAAAGATGAAGTGAAAATGCACTTCGGATGGCCTTACTCAGGATCAATCAAAAATCGTTCGGGCAATACCACCCAAGCACTCTTACGCTTTGCAATGGCGACACTTTGAACACACAAATTGATTGAAATTTGACCGAAACAGGAAATTTGAATGAACTGAAGGTCAGGTGCGTTTTTCAAGTGTTTAGGGCGACCTCGAGTCGCTCCATCGCCTTCATCCAAAGGGCCTCTGCCCGTTCCAAGCCATCTTCGACTTCCGCAAATTTCATCTGCAATTGCTCGGTCTCTGTCATTCGATCCGGCTCATACATTGAAGGATCTGCCAATTTCGCCGCCATTGTTTCGCGAATGGAGGTCAGCTTGTCGACACGAGCTTCAGCGGTCGATGCAGCTTGTCTCAGTTCAGCAATCTCCGCCCGGCTGGGCTTTTTTGGTTTTGGTTTTGAAGGACGCGCCTTTTCTGGTGCAACGTCCAGCAAAAGGCGACGATAGGCTTCGAGGTCGTCCTCATATGGTGCTACTCGACCGTCATTCACCAACCACAATCGATCGGCGACCAACGACAACAGGTGCATGTCGTGGCTGACCAAAACGACGGCACCGGAGTAGGCGGTCAATGCCTCGACAAGCCCTTCGCGGCTTTCCATGTCGAGATGGTTGGTTGGTTCGTCGAGGATCAGAAGGTGTGGCGCATCAAGCGTGGCCAAAAGCAGAGACAGCCGCGCCTTTTGTCCGCCGGAAAGCTTGGCGGCAGTCGTGTCTGCTTGCTCGGCTCCGATGCCAAAACCAGCCAGTCGCGAGCGAAGCTTCGACGGTGCGTCATCGGGTCGCTCGCGCCTGATGTGCTCCAATGGCGTTTCATCTGCGTTCAATTCGTCCAGTTGATGCTGGGCGAAATACCCAACCCTGAGCTTGCGGGCAGTCGTCATTTTTCCCGACAACGTGGGAAGCTTTCCAGAAATCAACTTGGACAGCGTTGACTTGCCTTCGCCGTTCTTGCCCAGAAGCGCGATCCGGTCGTCCTGATCAATTCGAAGGTTAAGCTGCTTCAATACGGGCTTGTCGTCGTAGCCAACCGAGGCTCCATCCAAAGCCACGATCGGCGGAGAAAGCGTTTCCGGTTCAGGGAACGAGAATTTTTTAAGTGCAGCTTCTTGCGGTGTCGTGATCGGCGTCATTCTTGCGATCATCTTTAATCTGGATTGGGCCTGCACAGCCTTCGAAGCCTTGTAACGAAAGCGGTCAACAAAACTTTGCAAGTGCGCGCGACGCGCTTCCTGTTTCTTTGCTTCGGCTTCGGCTACCGCCAATCGTGCGGCGCGAGTCTCAGCGAAAGTGTCATAGGTGCCCTGATAAAGCTTTAGTGCACGGTCTTCCAAGTGAAGGATCGATGTCACGGCCCGGTTCAGCAAGCCGCGATCGTGGCTGATGGTAATCACCGTATGCGGATACTTCGCAAGATAGTTTTCAAGCCAAACGGCACCTTCGAGGTCGAGATAGTTGGTAGGTTCATCGAGAAGCAAGAGATCAGGTGCCGAAAACAATACGCCTGCAAGCGCAACACGCATGCGCCACCCACCCGAGAAGGCTGAACATGGCATTGCCTGTTCGGCCTCTGAAAATCCGAGACCCTTCAAAATTGTTGCGGCTCTCGCTTCCGCCGACCAAGCGTCAATATCTGCTAGTCGCGACTGTATCTCGGCGATGCGGTTGGGATCCGTGGCGATTTCTGCTTCCGCCAAAAGAGCATCGCGCTCTGCATCAGCCTTCAAGACAGTATCGAGTAGTGAAATTTCCGTGCCAGGAACCTCTTGCGCAACTCCGCCAAGACGGGCGCCTTTTGGGCGCCTGATCTCACCGCCTTCCAGTGGAAGTTCGCCCCGGATCAGCCGAAAGAGCGTGGTCTTTCCCGTTCCGTTACGCCCGACGAAACCGACCTTGTGACCGGTTGGAATTACTGCGGAAGCCCGTTCAAACAGCGGACGTCCTTCGATTGAGAATGATATGTCTTCGATCCGAAGCATGACGCTGCGCCTATCAGTTTGCGGGTAAGGGGTGAAGCGTATTCAAGACATTTGGAAATGAGTGTCTGACTGACGCTGGCCACATCGCATCTTGTCGATGCGACAATCATTGCGACACTTTTCATTGCGTGCAGCCCATGCTAGGCGGGCCGCGATTTAGGGCAGGGCGCATGGGGCGCTTTGCTGGTCGCGATAACAGAGGCACAGTCATGTCAACCGAACGCACACTTTCCATCATCAAGCCAGACGCCACCAAGCGGAACCTGACTGGCAAGATCAACGCCAAATTCGAGGATGCAGGTCTTCGCATCGTCGCACAAAAGCGCATTCATTTGTCAAAGGCCCAGGCCGGCAAGTTCTACGAAGTGCACGCAGAGCGTCCATTCTATGACGAGCTTTGCGAATTCATGGCCTCGGCTCCTGTTGTTGTGCAGGTTCTGGAAGGTGAAGGCGCGATCGCCAAGAACCGTGAAGTCATGGGTGCGACCAACCCCGCTGACGCTGACCCAGGTACAATCCGTGCCGAATTCGCCGAGTCTGTTGGCGAAAACTCTGTACACGGCTCTGATGCCCCAGAAACTGCGGCGGTCGAGATTGCGTACTTCTTCTCAGGCTTGGAATTGGTTGGCTAAGCCAATTGAATTGACCGTGGCGCAACGACATGCGCCGCGGTCCCCTAATCACGTTAGTTTTTCTTGGTGTTGATAACGCCGATTGCGTTCAGCGCAGATGCAAGGTCGGACGGTAAACCGTCTTTGTCGATAGCCGGATCACGTCGTCTTGCTTTGACTGCATCAAATCTTTTGCGAAGATCGGCCTTTTCCTTGCCTCGGCAATCGTTCCAGGGCCGTCCCTGAAGACCCATCACCATCGCGTAATATCCAATGAAATGAGGTTTGCTGCCTGCACTAATTAGCCGGAAGTACGCTTCGTCCGGATCAAGCGCGCGAAGATCGTCGGCCGATGTAATCCCCGCACGCGCAAACGCCACATCCGAGGCTGGTCCTAGATTTCGTATCGACGATACCGGGTCAGTCATAGACACGGTTTACGACGACAGTGTTACAGCGAAAAGGCTTAGATCAGCGCCCAATCGCGGAAAGTGTATTCGGTTTCTTCCGAAGATTTTTCAGTCTTTGAGACTGACTGCCGCTTTTCTTCTTTGTCCTCGGATTTGGCGACATCCGGCTTAGCCTTCGATGTTTCCTCTCCAAACATACTCGTACTCCTTAAAAAGCGCGAAGCAATTGCCCCAGTTACATGAATACGCATGGGCAAGGCGAAAGCGGGCCGCGCCCTGGGCATGTGCTTGCTGATTTTGGGGTGTTTCCGTGCCGAGTTTGCATCGGCATTGTCACAATGAGGCAGGGCGGCCAGCGGCGGTCGCGATAGACGTTTGAAGACTTTGATCGAAACCGGAACCACCGGTATTCCCCCAAACAACCCCTTACTCACGTCACAAGCCTAAGCCGGAAAGCGCGAATTTTCCTAAGAGATTTGTCTCTTTAACGCTAACGGCGAAACAATCTGCGTTTCGACAATTTCACTGTGTCGAGGCTGGCGCCAATCTAAACGTATATTTGGAAATTTTGGCTCCGGCGGTAGGGATCGAACCTACGACCAATTGATTAACAGTCAACTGCTCTACCGCTGAGCTACGCCGGAACACCGGGCGCGATATAGCAACGACTTTCCGGCGCGTCCAGAGGATTTTCGCCACATTCTTTGTCGCTGTGCAGATTAGCTTAAACGCGAAAATTTGGCGTCGGGACTTAAGAGTGGAGCTGCCTTGGCTTGGCCCCTATCAACGAAGTCGATTAGGTGAGCAAAGAGGTTTCGTTCTGCGGCTGGCCAAAGGTTCGGAGACACGTCTGCGTACACTTGCTGGGTGAGTGCGGCCAAAGAAACTGGTTTGTCTGAAAGTGCTTGCAGGATTGACTGTTCCCGAGATCGTCGGTGTTGCATTAGCCACTCCAACCTTCCAGCAGGGTCGTTGATGCGGTTTCCGTGCCCGGGAAGATATGTGTCGAACTCGCTGTTTAACAGGCGATCACATGTCTTCATGAAATCTGCAACGTCGCCGTCAGGCGGAGATACCAAGGTGGACGACATTTCCATTACGTGGTCGCCCGAGATCAATGTCTTTCCAATCCCGAAAGCTAGGTGGCCAGCAAAGTGGCCCGGAGTGTGGAGTACTTCCAATTCCCAATCGTGTCCGGAAATGACATCGCCGTCTGCAAGCTTCGCGTGGGGCTGAAAGCTTGTGTCGACTCCTTCTCCGCCGCCAGCAAATCCTTCTGCCGCCAAGCGCTGCATCGTTTGCGACCTTCCTTCATGCGCTTCTCCAAATCCAAAGATCTCGGCTCCTGTTTTGTCGGCTAGAATTGCGGCGGCGGGCGAGTGGTCCAAATGTGCATGACTGACCAGAATATGGGTGATTGTCTCTGATTGGGTGGCGGCGAGGAGTGCTTCGATGTGAGTATCCAAAGCTGGCCCTGGATCGACAATCGCAACACGTCCGTGACCAACAATGTACGAGTTGGTTCCAGTGTGAGTCATCGGGCCTGGGTTTGGGGCAAGGACGCACCGTACTTCTGGGGTAGCTTGTATTGCAACGCCGTAAGCTGGATTGGTCATAAGGTCTTTTTCCCATCCGATTTGAAGCATAGGTTTCGACCATGAACTGGTTGAACGTCA
>JAPPOI010000299.1 GCA_028818055.1 Boseongicola sp. | reverse complement strand
GCTATCATCGACGGCTAGCTTGAATTTGTCGCTTACTACGCAAACGACAGCTGCCCAGCGCACGAATTTTAAGTTGCGATAAAAATATTGGGCCGCGCCGGTCATTCGGCGCGGCCTCATTTAAGGAAGGCGAGGGTTTCAAAGGTGAGCGACGCAGCCGCGATTGAGCTGAAGGGCATCTCAAAAGCATTTGGACCTGTTCAAGCCAACAAAGACATTTCCATCCGTGTAATGCCCGGGACAATTCACGGGATCATCGGCGAAAACGGCGCAGGGAAATCGACACTCATGTCGATCCTTTACGGCTTTTACAAAGCCGACAGCGGCCAGATCTTCATCAACGGTAACGAAACCCAGATACCAGACAGCCAAGCGGCGATTGCGGCCGGCATTGGCATGGTCTTTCAGCACTTCAAGCTGGTTGAGAACTTTACTGTCCTCGAGAACGTCGTTCTTGGGGCCGAGGACGGAGCGCTTTTGCGGCCATCGCTTGCAAAGGCCCGAAAACTTCTGACGCAGCTTGCAGAAGAATATGAACTGAACGTGGACCCGGATGCCACAATAGAGAACCTGAGCGTCGGCTATCAGCAGCGGGTCGAAATCTTGAAGGCCCTATATCGTAAAGCCGACATTCTGATCCTTGATGAACCGACGGGCGTTTTGACACCTGCCGAGGCGGATCACCTGTTCCGAATCCTGCGAGGATTGAAGGACGAAGGCAAAACGATCATCCTGATCACGCACAAACTACGCGAGATCATGGACGTAACCGACACGGTCAGCGTCATGCGGCGTGGCGAGATGACTGCGACGGTTAAAACGCAAGACACTTCGCCAGAGCAGCTAGCCGAGCTGATGGTTGGTCGGAAAGTACTGCTGCGGGTCGACAAAAAACCGGCATCGCCGCAAGGAAAAGTGCTTGAGATCAAGGATTTAAAGGTTCGCGACGACAAAGGTGTCGAACGACTGAAAGGCGTGTCATTTGATGTTCAAGGCGGCGAGATCCTTGGCATTGCCGGTGTCGCTGGAAACGGCCAATCAGAGCTTCTTGAAGTACTTGGCGGCTATCGAAAAGCTTCCGGCAACATCCGCCTTAACGGTGAAGAGATTGATCTGACCGGACGCTATTCAGATGGCCAATCGCGACGTCAACGCGGAATCGCGCATGTGCCTGAAGATCGCCATCGCGAGGGGTTGATCCTCGACTTTCAGGCCTGGGAGAACATGGCATTCGGCTATCATCATGACGAGAAATACCAACGCTCGAAATGGTTGATGGACAACGCAGCCATTCGGCAGGACACAGCGAATAAGATGGAACGCTTTGATGTGCGACCGCCTATTCCGTCACTAGCCGCGAAAAACTTCTCGGGCGGGAACCAACAAAAAATCGTGCTGGCGCGAGAAATCGAGCGGAATCCAGAGCTGCTATTGGTTGGACAACCCACGCGTGGCGTCGACATTGGCGCAATCGAGTTCATTCACCAGCAACTTGTTGCCCTGCGCGACCAAGGGAAGGCCATCCTTCTGGTATCGGTGGAACTTGATGAGATCATGTCGCTCGCGGATCGCATCATCGTGATGTTTGACGGACAGATAATGGGCGAAAGAACCGCTGGCGAAACCAACGAGCGGGAATTGGGACTGCTAATGGCCGGTGTGACCGACACCGAAAAAGTGGCGGAGAGGGCTTGAACAAATGGACGTAATGCCAAAGTGGGCTGACGCTCTCCTGATCCCGCTGATTTCGATTTTGATTGCTTTTATCCTGTCTGCAGGCGTCATCATTGCCATTGGCGAAGACCCTCTTGCCGCTTTGAGAACGATGGTTACGGGTGCGCTTGGGTCGTCGTATGGCTGGGGTTACACGCTTTATTACACGACCAACTTCATCTTCACGGGTCTTGCCGTTGCCGTGGCGTTTCACGCCCGGATGTTCAACATTGGCGGCGAAGGACAAGCCATGTTGGGCGGCCTTGGTGTCGCTTTGGTGTGTTTGTACGTGCCGTGGCCGCACTGGATCGTCGCCCTGCCCTTTGCGCTTTTAGGGGGCGCGCTATTCGGGGCGGCATGGGCGGCAATTCCGGCATATCTTCAAGCCAAGCGCGGAAGCCACATCGTGATCACCACGATCATGTTCAATTTCATTGCGGCTGCCCTTTTGACTTACATGCTGGTTGAAGTCCTGAAGCCGGCAGGCGCGATGGACCCCGCTACCGTCAAATTCCCGGAAGGCACGCATCTGCCGACCTTCCAGGACATGTTCTCGTTCGGGGAAAAGCCGGTGTTCCGAGGAGCGCCAGCAAACGTGACGTTCTTCATTGCTCTTCTAGCCTGTCTTGGCGTCTGGCTTCTGATCTGGCGTACCCGGCTTGGGTACGAAATCCGCGCGTATGGCCACAGCGAGCCAGCAGGCCGATATGCGGGTATATCACCAACGAAGATCATCATGGTTGCCATGCTGATTTCGGGCGCTCTTGCCGGAATGATGGCGATCAACACCACGATGGGCGAAGCCGAACGACTTGTCCTGAACTCGGTTGAGGGTGCGGGCTTCATCGGAATTGCCGTTGCTTTGATGGGGCGGTCACATCCTTTTGGCGTGCTACTTGCGGCGCTCTTGTTTGGCTTCCTTTATCAAGGGGGCGCCGAACTCAGCCTTTGGACCAACGTTCCGCGAGAGCTGATTGTTGTCATCCAAGCGTTGGTGATTTTGTTTACCGGTGCCCTCGACAACATGGTGAGGATGCCGCTTGAACGGATTTTCCTCGCATTTCGCCGAAGCAAGTCCGAGGAGAGCGCCTGATGCTTTCCGACTGGCTTCCAAATCTCTTGATCGGATGGGGCATTCAGTGGTTGGGCGTACTATCCCCAGGCCCTGGCGTAGCTCTGATTTTAACTGTCGCAACCACGAAAGGTCGAACCGCTGCTTTGACAACATGCCTTGGCATCGCAATCGGCGCGGCCTGCCTAGCTTTCGCGGGTGTTGTAGGTCTCGCCGCATTGCTCTCTGACATTGCTTGGGCAATGACCGCTGTAAAACTGGCTGGGGCTGCCTTTCTCACGTGGCTTGCCTGGAAAAGCTTCGGCAAGATGATGACGCCGGGCGCCATCCCTCAGGCTTCAACAAGAAAAATCGGGGCGGGCAAAGTGGCCCTGGCCGGGCTTACAATGCAACTGACCAATCCAAAGGCGATACTTTATTGGATGGCGGCGGCCGCGGTCGCTGGCTTGGAAAGCGCGCCTGCGGCCATCATCGCACTATTCATCGCCGGAGGTTTCGTGAATTCATTTCTCGGCCACGGTGCCTGGGCAGTAGCGTTGTCTTCGAAGACCTTTTTATCCCTTTATTCGCGTGCGCATCGTTGGATCGAAGGTGTGTTAGGAGTCTTTTTCGCCTTCGCCGCATTCAAGCTTGCAACATCGAGGACCTAAGACATGGATTTCCTGACGATTGTGCAAATCTCTGACACCGCGGTCCGCTTCGCCATCCCATTGTTATTTGCCTGCCTCGCCGGTCTGTTCAGCGAACGCGCGGGCATCTTCGACATCGGACTGGAAGGCAAGATGTTGGCGGCTGCGTTTTTCTCGGCCGCCGTTGCCGCGCTGACAGCAAACGTCTGGATCGGTTTGCTGGCGGGCATCGCTGCATCGATGACGTTGAGCATCATTCACGGGCTGGCTTCGATCACATTCAGAGGTAATCAGCTGATTTCAGGTGTCGCGATCAATTTCCTTGCGGCTGGTCTTACTGTGCTGGTCGCGCAGGATTGGTTCAGCCAGGGCGGTCGGACGCCGTCGCTATCCGATTTCGGCCCTGGCGCCCGGTTCAATGGGATCACGCTTCCTTTTGCCGAATCTGCAGGAGACGGCACCTTCGGTGTCATCTACCGTGAACTCATCTCAGGCCATTCCATTCTTGTTTACGTCGGGCTGCTCACTGTCCCGCTGACGTGGTGGATACTGTTCAGGACGCGGTTTGGTCTCCGCTTGCGCGCCGTTGGTGAAAATCCGGCGGCTGTGGACACTGCGGGCATCAGCGTTATCGCACTGAGATACGTCGCAGTCGCCATTGCCGGAATACTGTGCGGCCTCGCAGGCGCCTATCTGGCAACAGGACTGCAGGCCGGGTTTGTGAAAGACATGTCCTCTGGTCGCGGGTTCATTGCACTTGCGGCGCTGATCTTCGCGAAGTGGCGGCCATGGTACGCGCTTTGGGCCTGTCTCCTCTTTGGATTTTTGCAAGCTTTGTCACTCCGCCCTGATGCGGTCGAGGCGATGGTTCAGGTTCGGGTTCCGGGGCAACTGCTGGATGCCCTGCCGTACATTCTGACGGTCGTTATTCTGGCTGGTTTCGTCGGCAAGGCCATTCCACCCCGCGCAGGTGGCGAGCCCTACGTCAAGGAACGATAAGCAACTTCATTACTGGCCATCTTCAGCGGTTAACTTGAAGGCCGCTGGAGGACTTGAGAGGTCTTCCGTTGTCAGTCGAGTTTGCGGCAGTCCCAGTCGATAGCGTGTCACCCAGTGCAATCGGTGCTCGGCACGTGTGATCGCAACATAGGCGAGCCGTTTCCACAGTGGTATTCCAGCTTCGACGCGCCCTGCCCGTGATGCCGCGTAGATATCCGGCGCGAAAACCTGGACTTCAGGCCATTGCGACCCTTGGGCTTTGTGAATCGTGACCGCTGCCCCATGAAGAAACGTGGCACCCATGTTTGCCGCAAATGGAATGAACGGCTCTTCCTCGTCCGGTAATTCAATCTTGATGATCGATGCCGCTGAAACCTGTGGCTCCGGTGCGCCGATGACGTGAATTCGCGAAAAACCGGCACGTTTTCCGGCACCCAGATATATAACTTGGGCACCCTTGATGAGTCCGCGGGCCTCCAGATCCAGTCGCTTTTTTCTGTGCTTCAGGGGAAGCTCGATACCGTCGCAGATCAGAGGCTCACCCGGCAGAAGTTCGTTTTCGGGGGCGTCATGGGCTTTGCGAAACGCGTTGATAAGCCGGATGCGTGTTGCGTTTCGCCACACCAAAACCGGCGACCGGGCCATCAGCCCGGCATCAACGCGTTCGGCGACGGTGACCCTTTCGTCTGACCGGGCCGCGTCCTGAACCATGGCTTCAAACTCTTCAAAACCTAGCGTTTCATCGCCAAGAGCATGCGCCAAATCGAGAATGGGATTATCGGCATCCTGTCTGTGAATACGACTGAGCATCAGTTTTCTGGGCTCGGGAAGGTCATCAAATACCATGCTTCCCGATTGGTTGACCGGCGCAAGCTGGGCCGGATCTCCAAACAGCAGAAGCGTTGGAAATATCTCCTGCAGATCTTCGAATTGCTTGGCATCAAGCATCGAAGCTTCATCGACAAAGCCGACGTCCAGCGGGTCTTCGCGGCGCTTCCAACCAAGAATGAAATCAGAACCTTTTAGACCGGCTGCTGCAAGCGCACCTGGCACTGATCGATTGCTTCTAAAGAATGCTTGGGCTCGATCCAGTGCAGCGTCTGTAAGCCCCTCGATCTCTGGTCGATCGCCATTGCCAACCAACCATTCGGCGATCTTCTCGTACTCGGGATCATAAACGGGCGTATACAGGATCCGGTGAATGGTTGTTGCAGCTACACCGCGCGTGCGCAATACGCTGGCGGCCTTGTTGGTTGGCGCAAGTATCGCGAGCGTACGCCGGTCCTTGCGCCGTCGTCCTTCGTAATCGCCGGAAATAGTCTCAACGCCGGCGTCTGTTAAAGCCTCGGCCAGCTTTGCAAGCAGCATGGTCTTTCCAGAGCCGGCTTTTCCAATCACGGCGACTGTTTTGTCCCGACCGTCAGAACGCGGTGTTGTGTGGCTTTCCTCGATGTTGATGCCCGCGCGCAAAAGAGCTTCCGCAATCGTATCGAATGCTTCTGCCTGATCTTCCGAAAACTGCGTGATTGGCAAATTCATGGGCGGACCCTAGCGGTCCACCTGGTGAGTGACCAGCAAGTTCAGGCGCTTTGGACAGCAGTATCATGCGCGTGGAAATCGAAAGATCGCTCGAACCAATAGGTGCTCACTTCTGACGACGTTCGGGCACGCTCCAAGAGCCGCGGGCGGACTTCTGGCTCGAATGCCCAAAGTCCGACACTGATGGAGTCACTGCCATGTCCGTCAGTCCCCAACAACGTCGGGCCCCATCCCAGCCTGCGATAGATGCGGACCATTCTGGCATCGAACACCCCCACAGCGTGCGACAGATTAAAGTGTATGCCCAGTTCAAGGCCACCCAACATCAAAGCTGCGGAAACGCGTGGATCGGATCGCGGCGCCAAGCAGAAGCGCGTGCATTCCCAGATGAATGGGCTTTGAATTTTCACTCCATCGGTGAGGTGCAGGAAGTGATCATTAACCATTGTATCGCCAGTTGTCGGAAGGAACCGCATGGATCCACCATGAGACCCATCCGAGCGCTCCCATATGACATACAATGGGTTCATATTATCGTACTCGTCGCGCTCGGATCCGTCCGCTTGGACCTCAACCTCCCACCCAAGTCGGTCGGCAAACTGGCGAGCCCTATCCTTGAACATCGATCGAGCGAGTTTCGGAAATTTTGTCAGATCGTCTGCGTAGATGTATCGAAGCACCTTGCCCTCCATCGCGTGATGGAGAGTGGGTGTAGGTCCCGATTGTTAAATCTGGTCTTCTCAACCGTACTGGCGTGCTAACGGAAAAACACCAATCCGCTCGCGGCGATTGCTAAACAATTAACAGCCCTTGGCTCAAAGCTCGCGCGACAGCGTGGGTGGTGTTCATGGCCGAAAGCTTGAAGCGAGCGCTTTCTATATAGACGCGCAAAGTGTGTTCCGAGATGGATAAGCTTTCTGCCGCCTGCGCCCGCGAATACCCCATCGCCAAAAGCGTCAACGCATCGGTTTCTCTGGGGCTAAGGCTTGCCGATGGCACGTGATCGGTTCCGCGTTCAATTTCAAGAGCCTTCTGGTTGATGTAGTGCGAAACCAAGATCAGATCGCGAATGTTTTCTTCCGTAAACAGACGCCATTGCTGGGCGTTCGAGTTGTCGGACACTGAGAACAGAGCAAATTGCCCGGACGGTCCGCGAATTGGAACTGAAAACCCTTGGTTG
>JAPPOI010000210.1 GCA_028818055.1 Boseongicola sp. | reverse complement strand
AGCCTGGCGTGGATACTGAGGATGCCATGCTTCTTCAAAAGCAGGGCGACGCACATGAGATGGCGCATCTCGAAAACCTCAAGGACGCTGGGCGCACCGTGATGGAAATCGAGCGTGGTGATCTTGGCGCAAACGCCGAGGCCACGCGCGCGGCGCTTGCCGCTGGTCCGGATGTTGTGTTTCAGGGCGCTTTTTTATCTGGCAATTGGGGCGGCTGGTCTGACTTCCTGGAGCGTGTCGAGACGCCATCCGAACTCGGACCGTTCAGCTATGAAGTCGCAGATACCAAACTGAAACGTCGCGCTGACCCCAAACATGTGCTCCAGCTGGTCCTGTACTCTGATCTGTTGGCGGAAGTTCAAGGAATGGCGCCTGAGTTCGCCCATGTGGAATTGGGGGATGGCACCCGCGCAACGCTGCGCCTGGCGGATTACACGGCTTATGCGCGAATGGCGCGTGAACGGCTGGAAGCTTTCGTCGATGATCCGCAGCCGACACGCCCGATCCCATGTACAGATTGTGGCCTGTGTCGGTGGTCCGATCACTGCGAAGGCGTTTGGCAGGCCGAAGACAGCTTATTCAATGTCGCAAACATCAGTCGTGGTCAGGTCAAGAAACTGGAGTCCGCGGGCGTTGATACATTGGAAGCGCTATCGAAACTGAATCACCCAATCCGTGGCATGGCCGAAAACACACAGGCCCGTTTGATCACGCAGGCCCGCCTGCAGCAGGCCCGCAAAATAGGGGAGCCTGATTTCGAACTGCGTACAGCCGAGCCAGGCAAGGGATTCGACCTTTTGCCAGAACCCCAGCCCGGCGACCTGTTCTATGACATCGAAGGCGATCCGCATTACGAGGGCGGTCTCGAATACCTACATGGCATCTGGTTTGATGGGCAATTCCAGGCATTCTGGGCCCATGATCATGATGCCGAAGCGCGGGCATTGTCTGATCTGTTGGCGTTCTTTCGTGCGCGGATCACGCAATACCCCGCAGCGCGTATCTATCATTACGCGCCCTACGAGATCACCGCGCTCAAGCGCCTGACCACCAAATACGGGATCGGTGAGGCTTTCCTTGACCGGCTGTTGAGGGAACGGCGCTTCGTAGATCTGTTCGCCGTAGTGCGGGGCGGGTTGATTGGGTCGGAGACGAACTATTCCATCAAGTCGATGGAGGCCTTCTACGACCGCAAACGGGACGGCGAGGTCAAGACGGCAGGTGGCTCGGTCGTGGCCTATGAGCGCTGGCGCGAAACCCAGGACCAGCAGATTTTGGATGAGATTGAGGATTACAACCGCGTCGACTGTATCTCGACTGAAGAATTACGGGACTGGCTGGTTGGCATCCGGCCTGATGGCCCCTGGCCGACACTTGCTCCGGATGCCGGAGATAAAGAGGCCGAAGAGGATGCCGATACGCGGGCTTTGCGGAGCCTGCTGGCAGGGTCCGGCTTGTCCGAGACGCGGCAGGAAATGCTGTTTAACCTCGGCGTCTTTCACAGCCGCGAGGTGAAGCCCGCTCAATGGGCCGTATTCGACAGCGCAGCCAAGGACGAAGATGATCTACTCGACGATCTAGATGCACTTGGAGGGCTCGAGGCAACGGGTCCAGTCGAGCCCGTGAAGCGATCCTTCGCGCGCAGCTACACCTATCCTGAACAGGAGACAAAACTGCGGGGGGGTAAGAGGGCGACAGTCCCAGTTTTTGGTGGTCCACCCACAACTGTCGGGATTGAAGCCATGGATCGCCGCGCCCGCCAAGTCACAGTCAAAGCAGGTCCGGGAAAAGCCGAACTTCTAGCGGATCAGCTGACGCTGCATCCGGACTGGCCGATAAAGACAGGCGTCATTGCAGGTGCTTTACGTGATGTGATCGCCGATCAATGTGGCGCGCGCCGGTACACTGCCGTGGATGATCTGCTGTCGCGCACTGCTCCGCGTCTGCGCAATGGTCCAAAGGGTGATCTTCTGGGCGGGGCAGACCCCGTAGTGGGCACCATTGCCGTGGTAAATGACATGGATGGAACGGTCCTACCGATCCAGGGGCCGCCCGGTACCGGTAAGACCTATGTCAGCGCCCGCGCGATACTGTCTCTTGTCCGGAAAGGGCACCGCGTCGGAGTTGCTTCGAACAGTCACGAGGCGATCCGCAATGTTCTAATGGGCTGTCTTCTCGCCCTCGACGATGAAGATCCTGACATCACGTTGGAAAATGTCGAACTGGCGCACAAGGTCGGCGGCGTTGATGATGGTTACGCAGATGGATTTTCGGGCATCACCCGCGCTCAGTCGAACGACGACCCTGCCTTAGCTCATGCCCGTGTCGTAGGTGGCACGGCCTGGTTCTTTTCTCGCGACGAAAATGTTCAGGCGTTTGATTGGCTGTTCGTGGACGAGGCCGGCCAGGTCGGATTGGCTAACATGGCCGCTATGGGGCGTGCTGCACGAAACATCGTGCTTGTGGGCGACCCACGCCAGTTGCCGCAGGTCGTCCAGGGGGCGCATCCCGAGCCTGCGAACCTGTCGTGCCTGGATTGGATGCTGGGGGAGCATGCGACCGTCCCAGCCGACCGAGGCATCTTCCTTCCCACATCTCGACGCATGAATCCCGATGTCTGCCGGTTTATCTCGGAGCAAATCTATGAAGGCCGCTTAACCAGTCACCCCGATACGGCCAACCAGCGCGTGACAGGGACGGCTCTCCCCGAAACCGGAGCTTTCTGGGTGCCGGTGCCGCATGAGGGCAATGCCCAGATCGCACAGGAGGAAGTCGTGGCTGTTGGCAAAACCGTCAACGAGCTACTCTGCGGAAGTTGGACGGAGCAGGACGGTAGTAAGCGGCCGATGCGCGCGGCGGACATCATCGTCGTGGCTCCTTATAACGCACAGGTGAATGCGCTACGGGATGCACTTCCATTAGGCGTCCGCGTTGGGACCGTGGACAAGTTTCAGGGGCAGGAGGCATCGGTCTGCCTTGTGTCCATGACAGCGTCTTCCGCTGAAGAAACCTCGCGCGGGATGGAGTTTCTGTTCTCGCTGAACCGTATCAACGTCGCGGTTTCGCGCGCTAAGGGCCTCGCACTGGTGTTCGGTGCGCCGCGTTTGCGTGAGGCGAAGTGCAATACTGTCGAGCAGATGCAGTTGGTAAATACGCTGTGTGTTCTGCCGAGGTTGCTGGCGGAATGACTGAGCCTACGTAGCCTTTTTGCCAAACGCGTTGCATTTCTCGCGCGGAATTGCACTCAACATGTCGATTTGAGCGATGCACCGGGCGCAGATCGCTGATGCGATGTTGCGGACAATGTAAATTTGTCGGGAAAAGAAAGCAGCTAATGCACCCTAAGGCTCTCCAGCGAAATGGAGTGGTGTCCAGCTTTGGCTTGGTAGGTGACGAGTGGCCCATCCAGTCCTGCGGAATAGTCCAGACAAAGCGCATTCTCAGCCTGAAGACGCGGGCGACCTGTCATCCAGTAGTGACCAAAAAACACGGGGGCTGCGTCGCTCGGGTAGGCGGAGGTCAAAACATCTTCAGGCAGTTCATGGTCAGGTAGCTGTTCCGGATTAGGCACTGAGATCGCAATGTCGCGCCATGAAACCGCGTTTCCGTCCCACCACTTCATGCGAACTTCTCTCCTCTCATGACCGCCTTTGTCGACGAAGAAGAAGCCGTCAGGCAACTCGAGTTCAGGGCCCTTGAGAGCGGTCTCGACCAGTTCGTACAGCGAATGCTGTTTGTCCGCTGCATTGATCAGTTGATCTTCCGACATGACGCCATTTCGGGTGAGCGCCTTCAGTTCCCGAATGCCGGCTTCGTTCCAGCATGCGTGCACCGCGCGAAAGCCGCCGAATTCGAGAAAAAGAGGAAGTGTTCGCATCCATCCGATTGCTTCAAGGGCGTCTGACGACCCCAATGGGAACTCCTGCAGAAATGACGCGTGCTGAGCCATGTTCTTTTCGGAGTGAGCCCTGAGAGGCCCGTTCTCACCCCGGGTGTGGAAATGTATGGCGTTCAGTTCATGGTTGCCCATCACAGCGGAGGCAGTGCCGGCATCAATCATTCCCCGAACGATACGGATGACCTCCCGATTGTCGGGCCCTCTGTCAATGAAATCACCTAGAAAGACCGCATGACGCTTCGGGTCACTATGCCGCCACGCACCGTGCCTTTCGGAGTATCCAAGATTGCGGAGAGCCTCTCTCAGTTTTCCTGCCTGTCCGTGAATGTCAGGAATAATATCGTACATTCAGCGTTCCTTTCCCAATTCTTTTGGTTTCTGCTCAGCGCCCCAATTGACGCTTCTCATTCGTCGTCATCGTCTGAAGACTGTCTGATTTGGTCTTCGAGCCATTTTTCATTTTGGTGATCGAAGTATGCTGCGAGCTCGGGATAAAACTCCGAGGACGCCGTCGCAAAATTGAAGATTTCGTCGGCATTGGACCCATCGAAGTTCAAATCTCTGTAGTCATCGATGAGGCCGTTTTCGTCGATGATAGCTATGACCTGGTGCATCGACAGTGGGCTCTTGGCCCATCGCGGCTTCACGGCGAACCGTTCTGGCGGTTCCTGCTCCATGTATTCATCGACAAGTCGGAAATAGATCCGTTCCCCAGAGCGCCGCGCCCTGATCGAAAAGACGTCCATCGTTACCGATCGCAAGGTGACCCGCGCTATCTCCACTTCATCCGGGCGGAGAGGGGGAAGATACTCCCCGCCCATGAGCCAGGGATGGATTGAACCTTGTATTGATCGGGCCGTGCTATCGAGCGTTGGTTCGGTGGGCACGGCGAGGTCTGATCCCGACGCAGCCTCATTCTTGGCTGCTTGCCTCCGAAGTTCTCCGGTGATGTGGCTTCCGAAGTAGGAAGCCAGGCTTTGTGGGCCCCAGTAGGATTTGGGTTTGAAATCGAGATCGAACTCTTCGAACATCATGGTTTCTCCAGCATTTTTTTGCATCTTTTCCAAATTTCAATGTTCAGGCAGCCAGCCTTGCTGTCTGGCGTACTTGGCGGCGCCTACAGCCGGCAGATGGGCCCAGTTGAGATCCGACGGCCGCATCTCGATGCCGTATTCTTCGTTCCAGGCCCGCCCACATCGGTTGCACTTGTGGCCATCGGTCAAGCCGTGCATCCAGATCATCTCGACGTCCCAGCTTCCGCAAATACACAACGTCCGCGGGGGAAGGGTGCCTTTTCGTACACAGCAGGTCATCGTTACACCTCGCCGAAAGCGTTGCCGTCTTCGATGACGAGCCAACTCGTACGCTCAGCCACTTCAGCCCGGAGATGAGGCAGACACCAGTCACCATCGAGCTTGGCCGTTGCGTATCGCGGTGTGCTCGGGTGTTCTCCCAGTTCAAGTCCTACGTCCGGGATACGGGCGCCAAAGGGGCCGGTGATTTGATCCCTGAAGAGATCGTAGAGAAGGTCGTGAGCTTCTGTCTCTGGCCTGTAGTTTGCTTGCCAGATACGAAAGGCGGGATCTTCGAATTCGGTCGGCTCGTAGAGATCCTCTTCCGCAAACCAGCCCTCTTCGATCATTCGCCAGTGATCCGGCTGTTGCAGTACGAGATCAGTGCCGGGGCCGAAAGCCCGCTCAAGGGCCTCTGGCTTGATCAGTTTCGATGGCGACTCCGGACCGTCGCTGAAAAGCAGTAACCGGCCGTCACCGGTTGGCTTCGTGAACAGTGCCCGTACCCGCGGCTGGGCCTTCAGCGGCAAACGGACGTTCGGTTCCTCTGCCGCATTCACAGCTAGAGGACTGGACGCGGTAGCAGCAGTTGTGACGATGAAATCTCGACGTGTAATCATAGCGGTCTCCTAGTTCGAGACCGGCAGGACCAGCGCTTGTGGATGAGGCCAACCCATTCGTTGCCGATCTGGCCGCATCCCCTTTCGGGCGACCACCTTGCCGGGTTTGGCAGGTTGGCGGAGGCATAACCTCACTCTTGATGCACTATTTGGTCTATGCGCGATCGTTCCGAATTTCAATGGTCGGGTGCCGATTGATGTGTTTCATTCCGCAGCTTTTCGAAAGGATACGCAGCAATTGACACTGGCACCGGAGAGAGTTCGCTACTAGTTCAACTCCCTCCGCCAGCTATCCCATCCCTTATGTACTTGTGCGATCCTCAGTGCCTGAAGCCGTCCTCTCATTTGCGGACAGGCTCGGCGAAGCAATGGTTGTGATCGGTGCCAAACTGATCAAGAAATGGATTTGCGTGATTTGCGCCGTAAAGCCGCGACCAAAGGCCGGTTTGGGAGGAATTGATGAAAGACTGTTGTGGACCGGGGTACGCCAGCCCGCAGGAGGCAATTCAAGCTCCCCGGGAAAAGTTGCTGTACACCATTGCGATTTATACCGGCACGGGCATTCAGAAGCCGGACTATCTTGCGACCGTCGATGTTGATCCCGACAGCCCGACTTATTCGCAAGTCATCCACCGTCTGGAAATGCCGGGCATTGGGGATGAGCTGCACCATATGGGCTGGAACGCCTGTTCGTCCTGCTTTGACGACAGCTCGATGGCCCGCAAGTATCTGATCTTGCCGGGCGTGCGATCAAACAACCTGCACATCGTGGATACGGCGACCGATCCGCGTGCGCCGCGCCTTCACAAGGTGATTGAAGGGGCCGAAATTAAAGCCAAAGCGAACTTGTCAGGCCCCCACACCGTACATTGCCTTGGGTCCGAGATCATCATCTCGTTTCTTGGTGACGCCAAAGGGGAAGCTCCGGGCGGCTACCTGCATTTAGACAAGGATTTCAACATCGTAGGGCGTTGGGAAAACTCCATGGGTGACATAAAATTTGGCTATGACTTCTGGTATCAACCGCGTCACAACATCATGGTGTCGTCGGAGTGGGCCGCTCCCAACACGTTCATGCCCGGCTTCGATCTGGAGGAAGTTGGGCACCTTAAATATGGTCGGGAACTTCATTTCTGGGACTTTGAAAAACGCGAGCCGGTTGAAAGCTTCTACCTGGGAGAAGATGGTTTGCTGCCACTGGAAGTTAAGTTTCACCATGACCCGGACAGCACCCACGGGTTTTGTGGAGCAGCTCTATCAACCAACGTCATTCATTGGTGGAAGAACGACGCCGGTGCCTGGCAATGGGAAAAGGTAATCGACGTTGAAAACGAGATGCACCCCGAAT
>JAPPOI010000164.1:6641-7181 GCA_028818055.1 Boseongicola sp. | reverse complement strand
ATAGTTCAGACGGACCGCGGTCCATATATTCTTCATCGTTCCTCATCTTCGATGCTGTTGCGACGCGTTCCTCTATGACGGATTTCGGCTGTTTTTCCTGTTTCAGGGCCAGCGTCATATTCCCACGCACATTCAAGTGCGGATAAAGTGCATAGCTTTGAAAAACCATCGCAATTCCCCGCTTGGAGGGCGGTGTCAGATTGACCACCTGATCGTCGATCTGCACCTCGCCAGATGTGGCGTCCTCCAGCCCCGCGATAACGCGAAGAAGGGTGGACTTGCCGCAACCGGATGGGCCTACAAAGACGACGAATTCGCCTTCTTCCACCTCCAGATTTATGTCCTTCAGGACATGAACCTCGCCAAAGGATTTATTTACATTCGTCAGCTTCAGTGCGGTCATTTTCCCAGCTCCCTAAGCGAGATCGGTTGGCCAGAGCGAATGCTCTCATCGGCGGCCAGACAAATTGCAAGTGATTGGACGGCGTCGTTCATGTGCCGCGACAGATCAATGTCTTCCTCGATCGCGCGCAGCATGAA
>JAPPOI010000164.1:0-6631 GCA_028818055.1 Boseongicola sp. | reverse complement strand
ATGAACGCCTGTTCTGCGTCACAAAGTTCCTGATGCCCCGGTTCTCCCGGCATTTCGACGGTACGGTCGCCGGCCGGTGTGTGGACAAGAATTCCACCCACCTTCGTGTGACCATCGATATCTGAAGAGGCGCCCTTGTTGCCCTCGGTGATGGAAACCGACCCGTTCGGGGACACGATGTCTTTTACGAAAAACGCGGTTTCCGACATCATCGGGCCCCATCCAGCCTCGTACCAACCGACGGATCCGTCCGAGAAGACGACCTGAAACTGGCCATAGTTGTACATGTCCTCGGGAATCTCGTCGGTAAGCCGCAACCCCATTCCATGCACACGCACCGGATCGGCGTCGGTGATCTGGCACATGACGTCAACATAATGCACGCCACAATCGACGATCGGGCTGGTGGTTTGCATCAGCGCCTTGTGGGTTTCCCATTCGGGACCCGACGACTGCTGGTTCAAGTTCAGCCGGAAAACAAATGGACCGCCAAGTTCACGGGCCTCTTCGATCAAGCGCATCCAAGACGGGTGGTGCCGCAGAATATAGCCAACCACCAACTTCCGCTGTGTGCGCTTGGCCGTCGCAACGGCCCTTTCAGCGTCCGCAACTGTCATTGCCAAAGGCTTCTCAACGAAGACGTGCGCGCCGGCTTCCATCGCGGCGCAGGCATAGTCGACGTGCGTATCGGTGTACGTCGCAACAACGACCAGATCAGGTTTCGCCGCCATGCCGTCTTCGAATGTGCTGAAGAACGGATAGCCTTGAAGCTCGCTCGGTAAATCGACTTCTGACCGGTTCACCAATCCAACAATCTCGGCATTTGGAAGCTTATGATGGGCCAATGCATGGCTTAGCCCCATATTTCCCAGTCCAGCGATCAGTACACGGGTCATTTCACGGCTCCCGATGTAATGCCGCGGATCAGTTGCCGCGAGAAAATCACGTATAGGATCAGCACCGGCAAGATGGCCATGGACAACGCGGAAAGAACCGCATTCCAGTCAGTGACAAATTGACCAATGAACACCTGGCTACCGAGCGTCAGGGTTTTCGTTTCTTCCGCAGGCGCAAGGATCAGAGGGAACCAAAGGTCATTCCAGATTGGGATCATGTTGAAGACGGCGACCGTTGCCATGGCTGGCCGCACAAGGGGAAGAACCAGTCGGAAGAAAATCGTGTACTCGCTTAACCCATCGATCCTGCCGGCATTTTTCAGATCGTCTGAAACTTGCCGCATGAACTCCGACAGGATGAAGACCGCCAAGGGCAGCCCCTGTGCCGTGTAAACTAGGATCAACGCCCAAAGCGTGTTCACCAGCCCGGTGGCCACCATCATCTCTAAGATGGCGACGGTTCCGATCCTGATCGGGATCATGATGCCAAGGGCTAAATACAGCCCCATCAGCAGATTGCCTTTGAACCGGTACTCCGACAGTGCATAGGCGGCCATCGCGCCGAACAGCAGGATGAAAAACAGGGAGGCGACCGTCACGATCATCGAATTCTGAAAGTACAGGAAGAAGTCTCCCTGCTTCATCACGGTCTGGTATCCGATCATCGAGAAGCTTTCAGCATCCGGAAGAGCCAAGGGCTCGCGGAAGATTGCCTTGCGCGTCTTGAAACTGTTGATGAGGATCACGAAGACCGGGAACAACGCAATCAATGTGTACAGGATCAATGCGCCGTGCATGCCGGCCACGTTGAACGGGTTCGAGCGTGCGCGGTTCATAGCTGATACCTCCGCATGCGGGTCTGGATACCGAACAGATAGATGCAAACGCCGACCAGAATGATGGCGAACATGGCACCCGCAATCGCCGACCCCATGTGCGGGTCGCCCAACTGAAGTTGGAAGCCAAAGAACGTGCGGTACATGAACGTGCCAAGAATATCGGTCGAGAAATCCGGTCCAGCCAATGCGCCTTGGGCGGCATAGATCAGGTCAAAGGCGTTGAAGTTTCCGACAAATGTCAGGATCGAAATGATGCCGATCGAAGGCAGGATCAGCGGCAACTTGATTTTCCAGAATGCAGATGCCCCGGTGATCCCGTCGATCTCACCCGCTTCGAGGATCTCTTCGGGGATTGATAGGAGAGCCGCGTAAATCAACATCATTGGAATGCCGACGAATTGCCAAACCGAGACAAGGGCCAGCGTGGTGAGGGCATATTCCTCTTTGCCGAGCCACGGGGCAAAGAGCGATTTCAACCCAACGAAGTCCAGCATCGAAGGCGCGATGCCCCAAATAGGCGAAAGAATGAGTTTCCAAGCAAATCCTACGATCACGAATGAGAGGATTGTTGGGATGAATATCGCCGACCGGTACAGCGCGGCGAAGCGCAAACGTGGGTGACTGAGAATGGCGGCAAGTGCAATTCCGATAGGGTTTTGCACCAACATGTGGATCAGGAAGAACCAGAAATTATTGCCAAGTGCATTCCAAAACTGCTCAGACCAAATTGGATCGAAAAAGAGCGTTCGGAAGTTCTGAAGGCCGACGTAGATGCGCGTCTGATCAACTTCGCTGTAAAGGGCCAGCCGCAATGTGTTGAACAGAGGGAAAATCATCACAGCCGTGTAAACGAGAACGGCCGGCGCCAGGAACACGACGATGTGCCAGCGGATGCGTGAAGTCGACATAGAGAGTCTCCGAAGAAGGCTCCCGGGCGGGCGTGCCGCCCAGGAGATGTGCAGCTAAGGGAGGTTTACTGCTGCGGTGCGTACCAGCTCGCCAAACCTGTCTGAAGCTCTTGCCCCAGTTCTGCCGGCGACGAGGTGCCCTTGATCGCTGCTACGGATGCGCCCCAAGTCTCGTTTTCGAGGTTGGGCGTGCCGCGCGACAGGATCTGATATGTTGACCGGATGGTGCTTTCGCACTCGCCGCGCCAGCTGACGAACTCTTTTGCAAGCGGGTCTTCCAGCTCAACCGGAGTATTCGACAGTGGGAAGAAGCCAGGCAGAGCATTGCCAAAGATCGAGGCGAACTCAGGCGAACCAACCCACGCAAGGAATGTCTTGGCAGCATCCGCATTTGCGGTCGCTGCATTCATTCCGATGCCAATGTCTGTGTGGTCAGAGATGTAGCAGGTATCTCCTGCGTTCATGACCGGTGGCTTGAATGCGCCCATTGCGAAATCAGCCTGTGCGTTAAAGCCAGAGATTTCCCATGACCCGGCAGGATAGATCGCTGCACGACCAAGCGTGAACAGGTTCTGGCTGTCGGGATAAGTCTGAGCTTCATAGCCGTCACCCAGATAAGCGCCCCAACGTGCAAGCGTTGCATAAGGAGCAACCCAAGCTTCGTCAGTGAGCTTTTGCTCACCGGCTATCAGTGCACGGCGACCTTCTTCACCCTTCCAGTAGTTTGGACCGATGTTGTTGTATCCCATCGTCGCGGCTTCCCACTGATCGTTGGTGCCCATCGCCATCGGAATATAGCTGCCGTCTTCTTTGATCACGTCCAGCGCGGCAAAGAACTCGGCTTCAGTGGTTGGAACGTCAATGCCCAATTCGGCGAAAGCATCGGCGTTATAAATGAAGCCGTGGATGACCGACGCCATTGGGACGCAGAAGGTGGCAGAGCCATCGTCCGTTTGCCATGCAGACTTTGCGACGTCCGAGAAGTTGCTCATTGCATCCATGTCATCCAGATCAGCAAGATGTCCGGCCTCAAAAAGGGCAAGCGACGCATCAAACGGACGACAGGTGATGATGTCACCAGCAGAACCAGCATCCAACTTGGAGTTCAGTACAGCGTTGTACTCCGTTGGCGCAGAAGGCGAGAAGATGACCTTGATGCCCGGGTTCTCGGATTCAAATGCCGGAATGATTTTGTCCTGCCAAAGTGCAAGGTCGTCATTGCGCCAGCTTTCGATGGTAATCGTAACGTCCTGTGCCGCTGCATTCGACGCGACAAGAGCCGTCGTCGCCAGCGCAAGTGCTGTAAATTTGGTTTTCATGAAGTTTCTCCCAAGTTGAAAGTTTATGTGAGCCGCGCCAATGCGGCGCGGAGATTTCCGTTGGTTTCGCCAAGAACGTCTCGCGCGGCGTCAGAGGGTATTCCTTTGGCGGCAATCAAGATGGCTGGCTTTACATCGCCTTCGGCTTGTTTCAGCGCCGAATTGGCGTGTGCTTGGTCAACGCCCGCGATCTGGCTCACGATCCCAGCGGCGCGGGCTTGAAGTTTGGCATTGTCGGCGCGGACGTTGACCATCATGCCGTCGTGGACGTGACCCAGATCGACGGCCATGAGCGTCGACAGCATGTTGAGCGCGATTTTCTGTGCCGTTCCCGCACCCATTCTTGTCGAGCCTGACAATACTTCAGGCGGTGTCGCCAAGCAGATCTCATAGTCCGCTTTTTCAAAAAGCGGCACATTCGGGTTGTTGGCGATTGCGATGATTGCCGCACCCTTCGCTTTGGCAAGTTCAACTGCCGCCATCGTGTAGGGTGTCGTTCCACTGGCCGAAACGGCGATGACAGTGTCCTTGCTGGAAAGGCCGCTCAACGACTGTTCCAGATCGCCAATTTCGTCTTCGGTATCACCGGGCATTTCGGGACCTGTCGGAAGACCGCCTGCCATGTGAATGAAAATCTGATGCGTTGGAATTGAAAACGTTCCGCCCAGCTCTTGGGCGTCCGCCGCGGCCATCAACCCTGATGAACCGGCGGCAACGTAATGGAGCGCTCCGCCTTCGCGAATAGATTTGGCCATCGCGGCGCTTCCGCCGGCGATGCCGTCCAACGCCTCGCGAAGGGAGGTTGCAGCTCGGATCTGGCCCTCGGCCAGCAGCGAAGCGATTTCGACGCGAGGGCGCTCATCAAGCCCTTTCGCCGCTTCGTGCAATGCCTCTGTCTGAGTTCCAGCCATGCGAATCCCCTCACAATACAATAAAGCATACCTTTATAATACCTTTTGTCTAGCCCCTTAATCTCAGCATCGGAATTCGCCTGAAATTGCCTTGATTTCCAAGAATTTGACCAATTTGGCATCATTTAGGACTTTCATTTCGTCAATAGGTATTATAAAGGTATTGTCATGAATGAATCACGCATCCCACGATTTCTGGCAATTGACGGCGGTGGCACGCGGTGCCGGCTGTCGTTTTGCTCGGGTGGAGCTGTGCGATCTGTCGAGACCGGGCCAGCAAACGTTTCAACTGATTTGGATGGCGCGGTCATTGCAATCAAAACCGGATTGAAGGAACTTGCTGAACTATCAGGCTTTGATGAAGCAAGTTTGCTGGAGGCCCCAGCGTTTGTCGGCCTTGCAGGGATGTCTGGAAAAACCATCAAAGACGATCTGCGTGCCAGGCTGTCATTTGCACGCATTCGTATCGAAGATGACCGACCGGCCGCGCTTCGTGGTGCGCTGGGATCCAAAGATGGCGTCATCGCGCATTGTGGGACCGGTTCGTTCTTTGCATCCCAGATCGATGGCAGAATGAAGTTTGCCGGCGGCTGGGGCAGCGTCCTTGCAGACGAGGCGTCGGCAAGTTGGCTTGGGAAGTCCGCGCTTCGCATGACTTTGGCAGTCGTCGATCAAACTGCGCCACCGTCCGAGCTTACCGAAAAGATTCTCAGGGATTATGACGGAGCCACTGGCATCGTGCGGTTTGCCGGTTCTGCTGGACCTCTGGAATTTGGTGCTCTGGCACCCCTCGTCACAGCCTTCGCAAAAAGGGATGACGCCGTGGCCCAAGCGATCATGGGAAAGGGCGCTCAGCATATCGCCGAAGTCCTGCCAAAAATCGGCTGGAAAAGTGGATTGCCCATCTGTCTTACCGGCGGGCTCGGACCGGAATTCAAGCCATACCTTCCCGCCAACATGCGAACTGACATCATCGAACCCATTGCCGCGCCGCTGGACGGCGCACTGATGTTGGCTCAGGATTTTGCAACGGAGATCGCAGCATGAGCGCCGCCGAATTTCTTCGTCCCGAAAGCTGGCTCGGCGCAGCGTCCGGCCCCCGCTATGTCCAACTTCGAAGACGTCTCGAGGCAGGGATTGAATCGGGCGTATTGCCGCCAAACTCGTCTCTACCGCCCGAACGCGAGATTGCCGAGATCACCGATCTTTCTCGTGTGACTGTTCGCAAGGCCATTCAGGAACTTGTTCAGGAAGGCCTGATCGAACAGCGGCAAGGATCGGGTTCATTCATTCGCGAGCCACTGGCCCGAATGGAGCAATCGCTGTCGCATCTCACGTCGTTTACCGAAGACATGGCAAACCGTGGGCTTGATACGACGTCGCGCTGGTTAGAACGCGGTCTTTTCATGCCAACGCCCGCGGAAGTTTCGGCCTTGGGCTTAAATGACGGCGAGCAGGTTGCGCGCATATACCGACTTCGCGAAGCGGGCGGTCGGCCCATGGCCTTGGAACGCGCAGCCTTACCGCTTGATATCCTCCCAAACCCGCTTGAAGTGACAACGTCCCTTTATGACGTGCTTGAGCAACTGGGCAATCGGCCAGTCAGCGCCGTTCAGAAGATTTCAGCTGTTAATCTTGAGGCGCGCGAGGCTGATTTGCTTGGGGTTGCCGAAGGTGCAGCCGGTCTGAGCATAGAAAGGGTTTCCCACTTGAAAGACGGACGAGTCGCCGAATTGACGCGGTCGCTCTATCGGGGTG
>JAPPOI010000247.1 GCA_028818055.1 Boseongicola sp. | reverse complement strand
GCATGGGTTTTCGTCGCTTTTGCGCTCTCTCGGTTGCCTTTTGCTGGCATCATTCGGCGTCGCACTAGTTGTAGTTTCGATCATGGCCTTTTTGGGCATACAGATGCCAGGAGCGGCCTGATGTACGACGTCAACAAAATCCGGAATGACTTCCCGATCTTGTCTCGAGAAGTGAATGGTAAGCCCTTGGTTTATCTGGATAACGGCGCTTCGGCTCAAAAGCCAAAGGTTGTTATTGATGCCGTGACACAAGCCTATTCGATGGAATACGCCAACGTGCACCGGGGCTTACATTATCTGTCGAATTTGGCGACCGATAAATATGAGGCGGTACGCGGCATAATCGCACGTTTCCTTAACGCGGGAAGCGAAGACGAAATCGTCATGAATTCGGGCACCACCGAAGGGATAAATACGGTGGCCTACGGTTGGGCCATGCCCCGAATGGAAGCGGGCGACGAGATCATCCTTTCAGTGATGGAACACCACGCAAACATCGTTCCGTGGCACTTTCTGCGCGAACGTCAGGGTGTCGTTTTGAAATGGGTTGATGTCGACGAAACCGGGGCGCTCGATCCTGAAAAGGTGATCAGTGCAATTGGTCCCAAAACAAAGCTGATCGCCGTCACGCATCTTTCCAACGTTCTTGGGACCCGTGTGGACATCAAGACCATCACCGAAGCAGCCCACGCAAAGGGTGTACCGGTTTTGGTTGATGGCAGCCAAGCCGCTGTGCACATGCCGGTTGATGTGCAGGATCTCGGTTGCGATTTCTATGCGATCACGGGTCACAAACTTTACGGCCCGTCAGGGTCGGGTGCGATCTACATGCGAAAAGAGCGCATGGCCGAGATGCGTCCCTTCTTCGGTGGTGGCGATATGATCCGGGAAGTCCACAAGGACGAGATCACCTATGCTGACCCGCCGATGAAATTTGAAGCGGGGACCCCGGGTATCGTGCAGCAGATCGGCCTCGGAGTCGCGCTTGAGTACCTGATGGAGCTCGGCATGCATAATGTTGCTGCTCATGAAGACACTTTACGGGATTATACCAGAACCCGCTTGGACGGGTTGAACTGGTTACAGGTCCAGGGAACAACCCAGAATAAGGCAGCGATTTTCTCATTTACGCTCGACGGTGCCGCGCATGCGCACGACATATCTACTGTTCTTGACAAAAAGGGCGTTGCCGTTCGCGCTGGGCATCATTGCGCGGGTCCCTTGATGGATCATTTCGGCGTGACAGCAACCTGTAGGGCAAGCTTCGGGCTTTATAACACTACCGATGAAGTCGACACGCTGGTCGATGCGCTCGAACTCTGTCACGAGCTGTTCGGCTAGGCCTGATTACGCTGGCAGCTTATAGGGCAAAAGCTTCGCATTCAAAGCCTTTGGTAGATTGGACTTTATCTCTTCAATCAAAATGCTGACGCGTTTCGTTTTCACAGTGTCAGGATTGATGTGAAGGTGCAGGACGCGTTCAATTCGGCCAAAATCTTCCTCGCATTTCACAATTCCTGGCTCTGCATCGCCTAGACATTGCGTAAGAAAGCACTTTCCAACGCCAGACTTTACGGCTTCGATCAAAATTGACGCGTCTGTGGCTGTCATCCTGACCTTCGTGTGTGGCTTCAACTTACGGCGGATGTGGCCTCCGAACGATGGTCCGTGGGTGTCGTCATCTCGGAATTGCAGCCAGTCGACACTGCCTTCCGGCAAGTCTTCGCTTCGGTAGGCTGCGTATGGGACCTGCGCAAATGGAACGGCCTTGTCCGAAATTGTGGGGTCGGCATTGCCGGGTTGATAGCGGCATGTACGCAACCCGAGATGGATGACATCAGGCCAGAGCCGATGTTCGACAAATTTGGCGACGGCGAATGCGTCGAAGGTTACATCTATATTCCCGGCACTGTCCCAGAAGAGGCTGGTTGCATTCCGGAAGACGAGTGTGAGCCGATAACGCTGGCTGATGGCTCGGTTGTTTGGCATTGCCCGCCTCCGCCGCCAGATCGGAACCCGGGGCGCAATGATGATGGCCGCGGATCAGGTACCAGCACATCTCCCACTGGCGGGCCGTGAGCCGCTGGATCGCCTAATCTGAAGTCAAGACTGGCTCCGTGGTATCGTTTCCGCGGGGCCAGAATTGCTGATTGCCAGGCGTGGATGCTAGAGCTATACCGCGCCAAGGCACCCGTAGCTCAGCTGGATAGAGCGCTGCCCTCCGAAGGCAGAGGCCAGAGGTTCGAATCCTCTCGGGTGCGCCATCTCAGTTTTTAAGAAGTAATTCGCAACGACTTAACCTTCGTTTTGATGACTTATCGATCGGGTGGCCTTTCGTCTTTACGATTGACTTGATTACGAGAAGTGTTCGACGGCGCGTTTGTTTGCCACCATCGATCCTTGCACTATTTGATAGCGATTGCTTTTCTTGGGGCGACTGTTTTGGAACGTGGTTTGGAGTAGCATGTCGAGAACCCGGAAATTGTCAGCTCCAACGGGCAAAAAAATCTTCGAACCCGGTCAAGCATGCCCCGGCTTTGTGATCCTGCAGGAGGGGACGATCAAAGTAACACTGACCGGACCGTCAGGACGTGAGGTGGTGCTCTACCGGGTAAAACCGGGCGAGGTTTGTCTTCAAACGCTTTCGTGTTTGATCAATGGCGAGCCATACGGAGCCGAAGGCGTGGCCGAGACACCAATCGAGGGTGTGTTGGTTCCGGCCAGCGAGTTCCACGAAAAGTTCTCGAACGATGAAGAGTTCCGCGACCAAATCATGGTTTCGGTCGCGACGCGGTTTGCCGAATATCAACAACTTGTGGAGGAAGTGGCCTTAACAAGCTTCGATACCCGTCTTGCGAAAGTGCTGCTTAGAATGTCCGGCAGCTCGGATTCCGTGGCAACGACTCATTCGGCGTTAGCGACCGAAACTGCATCCGGCCGAGCCTATGTGTCACGACGGCTCGCGGAATTTGCCAATCGTGGTTGGGTTGAGCAGAGATCGGATGGCATCGTCATTCGAAATAGACGCGTATTGGAACAAGTTGCCGCAGGTGAACGGTGACTCTGTCACCGCCATCGAGACCAGTAGAGCTGTAAAATGGGACATCAGTTCAAAAGGAGGACTTTCAGATGTCCAGAAATGAAGGCACCGTTGACCGCGTTCTTCGCGTCATTCTTGGTCTCGTGCTCTTGTCCCTTGTTTTTGTAGGGCCGCAAACGCTTTGGGGACTCGTTGGCATCATCCCATTGGCCACCGGTTTAATCGGTACATGCCCCATCTACTCGATCTTTGGTTTCAATACCTGTTCTTTGAAGAACGGATAGTCAGGCGATCAAAGTTGTGAAACCGAAGCTGCGGCTGACTTGGCCGCAGCTATTGTTGTTGGTTAAGTCGTTCCACCATTTCCGAATAACCAAGTGCGATTGCATGATCGAGCGGTGTTCGACCATACCGGTCCGCCAATGAGCGATTAGCTCCCGCTGTAAGCAGGGCGTCAAGCACCGCCTGATGGTTCTCGCCACCGTCTCCAAGAACTACGGCTTCCATTACAGCGGTCCAGTGGAGATTGTTGACATGGTCAAGCGGCGCGCCAGCTTCAATCAGACGGTTTACCACTTCGACATGTCCGAGGTGCGCAGCAGCAATGAGTGCTGTTCCATCATATGGGCTGGTCGTTAGACCCGGATCGTTGCCAAGAGAAATCGCAAGCGACATCAACTCGGGATCGTCGGCCACGGCGGCAATGGTAACCACATCATACGCGCTGGCATCCAACGCATTCATGTCCGCACCCGCATTTGCAAGTATCCGAAGCACCTCATCGTGGGAAGCAAAGGCTGCCACATGAATGGGTGCGCGTCCCCCAGGGCCGCGACCATCGACATCCGCGCCTTGCCCGATGAGATGATCGACTTCGTCAACATCGCCTTCGTGGGTAGCGCGCAGCAGACCTTCGTAGCTGGCAATCTGGCTTTGTGACGGCGGAGTTTGCGCAAACAGGGGTGTAGCCAGGCAGAGTGCCAAGCCAACTCGAAGCAATATGTTTTTCATCGCGATCATGAGACGTTAACAAACTACACCCAAAATCACGTTTCTTCATAGTCAACCGCGAAATGGCTGCGTGTAACGCACCTGTCAGTCAGGCTGGGACCAGGCCTCGAAGCTTGAAGATCAATCAGATTTGGAGCGGATTTGCTGCGCATCCAATGTGGCGGACAACATTGAGTGGGAACGTGCCGCTCTGGATCGGTGAGGACCTGAGTGAGATCGCAAAGCGTCGCTCAATACTTGGAGCAGTTGAGCCGGGCAGTGTGTCTGCGATCAGGTTTCATCTCGCGATTTTGCACGATTTCGCCAGAGGGTAACGAGGATCGACAGGGCGGTAAAACCACCAAGAGCGATGGCGGTCCAGGCTGCCGTGCGCACGTTACCGTTCATCGCTTCGCTGCCGATGTGGGCCAAAAGAAAACTCGCGGGCACGATCCCGGCCAAAGTGGCCAGGGCAAATCTCCAGAGATGAAGTTTGCTGAGACCCGCAGCATAGCTGATCATATCAAAAGACAAAAACGGCAGTAACCGGCTACCAAATACAATCAAGGTAAGCGCGTTCTGAGATCCGAGGAATTCAGCTTTCAGTTTCTGCCCGAAATGCCGCTCAACGAAGGGCCGGCCCAATCCGCGCGCCAACAGGAACGCGATGAGCGCACCAGTCTCTGCCCCCACGACAACCAAAACTGTTCCAAAGACATGTCCATATGCGGCTCCGGCCGCAAGCGCCACCGGCGCGGAAGGAAGAGGGCTCGCCACAATCGCGACGGCCATCAAGGCGACGACCAGCAGCGGCCCCAGAATTCCAGCAGCTTCAATCCAACGTTTGATCTCTTCCCGATCAGGAAGGGTCAGTTCCGAACCTGCCGATCCCGGCGAGGCAACCATCGCAATAACTGCGGCCAGAAAGAACAGGAAGAGTAATCGCGCCACTGTCTTGAAATCCCACAGGTTGTTGAGTCGGAACGCGTGTATCAGTCTGCTACATGGGGCTTCCAGGCGCTAGAAGGTCAAGATCTGTGAGCGCCGTGTTATTGACGCATAGAAGTGTGCAGCGGATTTGATGCGCAATCATTTATCTTTTCGTATTTTAAAACAGATAGTTGAGGGTTAATTTTAAACCCTCACAAAATTGCTTTAGAAAATTGTGCTTCACCTCTTGAGCTTCCAGTGACTGGAAGGCCTATATAGATTGCAATCACGAAACAAGGCGAACTGCCGTGAAACAATCTACACAAACAAACCTTAGTATTGAGGGCATGACTTGCGCGTCATGCGTTGGTCGCGTCGAAAAGACCCTCGCCGCGTTGGAGGGCGTCTCGGACGTTTCTGTAAATCTCGCGTCGGAACAGGCGCGGGTCTCAATTGACAGGCCCGATCGGCTGCAAGACGCAGCTCGGGCACTCGATAAACTGGGATATCCGGCGCGAACCACACGGGTCAAACTGAGTATCGAGTCCATGTCCTGCGCATCCTGCGTTGGGCGGGTGGATAAGGCGTTGGCAGACGTGCCAGGGGTTTTGTCGGTAACTGTGAACCTCGCCGCCGAGACTGCGGTTGTTGAATATCTTGAAGGCACAGTCGCGGTTTCCGATTTGATGGCTGCGACCGCAGCGATCGGCTACCCCTCCGAGGTTGCCGATACGGTTGCAAGCCAATCACGGGTGGAACGAAAAGCTGAAGAAGCGGACAAATTGCGCAGCGATGTCCTTTTCGCTGCATTGATGGCACTTCCGGTCTTCGTTTTGGAAATGGGCGCACATTTGGTGCCAGCTTTCCATCATCTCATTGCCAACACGATCGGCACGCAGACATCCTGGGTTATCCAGTTCCTCTTGGCGACAATCGTTCTTTTTGGTCCAGGCCGCTCTTTCTTCACCAAGGGTATTCCGGCATTGCTGAAAGGTGCGCCGGACATGAATAGCCTCGTTGCTGTCGGAACAGGCGCTGCGTGGATATACTCGGTCGTTGCAACTTTCATTCCTCAGTTGCTTCCGGAAGGCGTGCGCGCGGTCTACTTTGAAGCAGCCGCTGTCATCGTCGTTCTCATCCTAATTGGTCGTTGGCTCGAGGCACGTGCCAAGGGTCGAACTGGCGCAGCGATACAGGCGCTTTTGGGTCTCCAGGTCCGAACAGCCCGTGTATTGAAAGGCGAACAAACCATCGAAGTTAGCGTCGATGCACTCGGCGTTGGCGACACAATTCTTGTTCGTCCCGGTGAGCGCATCCCTGTCGACGGCGAGGTCATCGATGGAACCAGTAATGTCGACGAAAGCATGATTACGGGCGAACCGATTCCGGTAGCGAAGACCGCCGGTACAACCGTGACCGGTGGTACAGTGAATGGCACCGGGAGCTTAACCTTTCAGGCGTCGCGCGTAGGTTCAGACACCACCCTCGCACAGATCATTCGAATGGTCGAAGACGCGCAGGGTGCAAAGTTACCAATTCAAGGATTGGTGGATCGGGTGACACTCTGGTTTGTTCCCGCCGTTATGGTGCTGGCGGCATTGACTGTGGTGGTGTGGCTCATCGTAGGACCCGACCCCGCGCTGACATTTGCGTTGGTCGCAGGGGTATCGGTTCTTATCATCGCGTGTCCCTGCGCTATGGGTCTGGCCACGCCGACGTCTATCATGGTCGGGACAGGCAGAGCCGCCGAGATGGGAGTTTTGTTCCGCAAAGGTGACGCGTTACAGGAACTATCCAATGTCGACGTCATAGCAGTGGACAAGACCGGTACTGTTACGGAAGGCAAGCCCACGCTAACTGACGTGATCGTTGCCGGCAGCTTTGACCGCAACACTGTTCTGGGCCTTGTCGCGGCCGTAGAGGAGCAATCAGAGCATCCTATTGCCGAAGCCATTGTCCGTGGCGCGCGTAGCGAAGGTGTTGAGATCATGTCCGCGTCCGGTTTCCGGTCGGTTACCGGCTACGGCGTTGCAGCAATGGTTGATGGTCGGGAAGTTTTGGTCGGCGCGGATCGCTACATGATTCATGAGAATATCGACATTTCTGCACTCGTTGAAATGGAACGAGATCTGGCAAGTCGTGGTCGTACCGCGCTTTATGCGGCAGTTGATGGAAAACTGGCCGCGGTTATCGCGGTGGCCGACCCTGTGAAGACCGCGAGT
>JAPPOI010000360.1:11249-28084 GCA_028818055.1 Boseongicola sp. | reverse complement strand
CCCTGTTCGCAAACTCGTCAGTGGGCCGGGGCGCAGTTTTTTATCTGGGTTGATCCAGATCAAGGTTGGAAAATGTGCGCCAACTAGGTTGGCATTGCGAACAGACAAAGGTCCGAGTGATGAGCGAGTCAGAACAGACAAGCCTTTATGCCGCGCGCGAGCCGATTTTCCCAAAGCGCGTCAGCGGAACATTCCGCACGCTTAAGTGGCAGATCATGATCGTGACGCTGGGGATCTACTACATTACCCCGTGGCTGCGGTGGGATCGCGGACCAAATCTTCCTGATCAAGCGGTGCTGGTCGATCTGGCCGGACGCCGCTTCTATTTCTTTTGGATCGAGATTTGGCCCCACGAGTTCTACTTTGTGGCCGGGCTTCTCATAATGGCGGGGCTAGGGCTCTTCTTGATGACCTCGGCAATGGGGCGTGTTTGGTGCGGATACAGCTGCCCGCAAACGGTTTGGACCGACCTGTTCCTCCTTGTCGAGCGGTGGATTGAAGGTGACCGCAATGCGCAACTGAGGCTTTGGCGTGGGAAATGGACTGCGCGCAAAATACGTCTGCGCGTATCTAAATGGCTGGTTTGGCTTGTCATTTCGATCCTTACCGGAGGCGCGTGGGTTTTCTATTTCGCTGACGCTCCCACCTTGTTGCTCGATTTAGCGACGCTTCAGGCAGCGCCAATCGCCTATCTGACAATCGCTGTTTTGACCGCCACGACCTTCATCTTCGGTGGTTTCATGCGTGAACAAGTGTGTATCTACATGTGTCCTTGGCCACGCATTCAGGCCGCAATGATGGACCAAGATACCCTGACGGTGGCCTACCGCGAGTGGCGCGGAGAACCCCGCGGCAAAGGTAAACGTCGACGCGCTGCTGCCGCCGAAGCCGCAGAGGCATCAGCACAGGCGACAGGTCCGCTGCTGGGGGGTAAGTCGCCAGCCATTCCAATGCCCGGAATGCCCAGCGGTGTCGGTGGACCGGTTGCCCACACCGAAGCGTATGGCGACTGCATCGATTGCAATGCATGCGTCAACGTCTGCCCGGTGGGCATCGACATTCGTGATGGTCAGCAAATGGCTTGTATAACCTGCGCGCTTTGCATCGACGCGTGTGACGATGTGATGGAAAAGATCGGTAAACCCAAAGGGCTGGTCGCTTATCTTGCACTAAGCGATGAGGCGAATGAACGCGCCGGCGGGTCCCCGCGTCCGGTTTGGCAACACATCTTCCGCACTCGCACACTTATCTACACCGCACTCTGGTCGATTTTTGGTCTTTTGCTGGTTTATGGATTGTTCATTCGCCCGGAAATCGACTTCACTGTCGCGCCGGAACGGAACCCGCAATTCGTCACATTGTCAGATGGCTCGATCAGAAACGCCTATGACATTCGACTAAGGAACAAGCACGGCGAGGAAAGACCGTTCCGCGTTCACGTGTCGGGTGACATTGCGCTTCACATCGAGCTTGAGGGCACGATCTACGACCAGGTTTCTGTTCCTGCAGACAACACAGCGCTTCAACGTGTGTATGTCACCGCTCCGCGTAGCAGTGAACCAGCTGACGCCGAGCGAACCGAGGTGCGCTTCTGGATCGAAGACCTGGTGTCTGGCGAGCGCGCCTATCAAAACAGCATCTTCAATGGACGAGGCATTCAATGACCGAACGAAAACTAAATGGCTATCACGTTCTGCTCATCTTTGGTGGTGCCTTTTCGATCATCATTTCCGTCAACATGCTTTTGGCGGTGTCCGCAGTAAAAACATTTCCCGGTTTGGAAGTGCGCAATTCCTATGTTGCCAGCCAGTCTTTTGATCGAGACCGGATCGCGCAGGATGCCCTGAATTGGACCGTAAGCACCAAGATTGTCGATGATGGGATTATTCTGCGGGTCGAGGATGAAAATGGCCCGGTCGATCCGGAGATTCAGAAAGCAACGTTGGGTCGCGCCACGCATGTTGGCGAAGACCAAGAGCTGACATTTGTCTTCGATGGAAATGCTCTTGTTGCGCCGATCGAAAAACTCGGTGCTGGAAACTGGAACCTGCGTCTCGTTGCGATCGCTGCAGACGGTACGAAGTTTCAGCGACGCATTGTACTGAGAGCCGCAAAATGAGTGTTACCGCCTGCCCCGGATGTGCATCGAGCGAACTCGCTGTCGAATCTGGGCGGGCAGCCGTCGGTATGCCGACACACCATCTGGTTCTTCCAGGAATTCATTGTGGCGCTTGCATCCGGGGGGTTGAAACCACCCTAAACGCCCGACCGGATATTTCAGACGCACGCGTGAACCTGACCCGAAAGCGCGTATCCGTCACGTCAAAACCGGGCGCTGATCCTACTCCCTGGATCGAAGACCTTGCCCGCGCTGGATACGAAGCGCATGAGGCAAAAGAGTCCGAGATCAGGTCCTCGGACGATATGTTGCTGCACCTCGGCATCGCCGGCTTTGCGATGATGAACGTCATGCTTCTTTCAGTGGCCGTCTGGTCAGGAGCTGCAGATTCTACGCGTGACTTTTTGCATTGGGTCAGTGCAGCAATTGCGCTTCCAGCTACCGCCTTTGCCGCTCAACCGTTTTTTAAGAATGCTTTGGCAGCGTTACGCGTCGGTCGGTTGAACATGGATGTTCCGATCTCGCTTGCGATTGTTCTTGCGTGCGGCATGTCGCTTTACGAAGTAGCCATAGGTGGCGAGCACGCGTGGTTTGACGCTGCACTTGCACTCACATTCTTCCTTCTTGCAGGGCGGGTTTTGGACCAGAGGCTGCGCCGTGCCGCCAGATCCGCAGCGGAGAATTTGGCAGCGCTCGAACCAACTCGGGTCCTTCGCATTGAAAACGGTGAGCGCATCAGTCGTCCAATCACGGAAATCGATGTTGGCGACAGGATCTGGCTTGCTGCTGGTGCGCGGGTTCCTGTTGACGCGACATTGATCAGTGGCACCGCCGAGATTGATCGAAGCGCCCTGACCGGCGAGAGCGATGCAATTTCAGTTTCCAGGGATGCGACAGTTCATGCAGGCGACATCGCAATAACTGGACCGGTGGAAATTCTGGCAACAGCCGTTGGCGAAGACACCACGCTGCGCCGTTTGACTCAATTGGTATCGACAGCAGAGAACGCCCGGGGACGCTATCACGGCCTCGCTGACCGCGCGGCCGCAATCTATACACCGGCAGTCCACATCATCTCTGCCGCTGCATTTCTGGGATGGCTTATTGCCACTGGAGACGTGCGACTGGCTCTGAATGTAGCAGTCGCAACGTTAATCATCACGTGCCCCTGCGCCTTAGGTTTGGCAGTTCCCGCGGTGGCCGTCGCGGCGACGTCACGGCTATATCAAGAGGGCGTGCTGGTTAAGTCGGACACCGGACTTGAACGGCTGGCAGAATCGGATTTGGTAGTCTTTGACAAAACCGGCACGCTGACGAAACGGACTCTTACAATCCCAAGCGATGTCGAACTTCCTCACCGGCAGGTGCTTCGCGCCCTGGCAGAGGCCTCGGACCATCCTTTGAGCCGCGAGCTGCGACAGACACTATCCGACACGGCACCGGTTCCCGTCACCGACGTGTCCGAGGAACCAGGCGTGGGCGTTTCGGCAATCTGGAATGGGCAGGCAGTCAGCATCACTCGCGCTGCCGAGAATGGAAGACACACAGTATTTCGAATTGGCGAAACAGAGTTCGCCTTGGAGAGCGAGGAATCTCTGTTACCGAACGCCATCGAGGCAGTTAAGCGGCTAAACGCACTGGGACTTAAGACGGCCATGATGACGGGAGATGCACCAAGCCGCGCCGATGCCATCGCACGGCAGTTGGGCATCCAGGAAGTCTGGTCAGAAGTTTCACCTCATCAAAAACTGAAAATCGTGCACGATCTGAAAACCTCGGGTCACAAAGTTCTCATGGTTGGTGACGGATTGAACGATACGGCTGCCATGACCGAAGCGAATGCATCGATTGCCCCCGGGTCGGCCCTGGAAGCCAGCAGAAATGCAGCTGACATGGTCGTTCTTTCGGAAGACCTGCGACATATTCCTTACGCAGTTGAAGTTGCCAGAACGGCGCGACGCCGCATCATTCAAAACTTCTCAATCGCAGCATTGTACAACTCGATCGCGGTTCCCATCGCTGTGCTTGGCTTTGCAACCCCGCTCGCCGCTGCGATTGCAATGTCCACAAGCTCGATCACGGTCATTCTCAACTCAATTCGAGGGTCTTTGAGATGAATATTTTAGTCGTCTTGGTGCCCAGCTCGGTGTTTTTGGGTCTGCTTGCTCTCTTTGCATTCATCTGGACAGTGCGCTCGCATCAATATGACGACCCCGAGGGCGCTGCTGAACGGGTACTGTTTACGGATGCAGATGAAGAAAACGGCCTGAACCAATCTGCTAGTTTAGAAAACGAAAACAATGAGATAAGCAGCCCTTGAGCATTGCTTGAACCAAACGCTCAATTTGAAAATAGATCATTCGCGATTTGGAAACATTTCCAGCGTTTCGTCATAATTTCGCCTGAAACAAGCGACAAAACTCCTTGCAACGCATGCAAGGACCTCAACCATGAAACTTATCGTCCAGATTCCAGCTCTGAACGAGGAAGAAACGCTTGCCACGGCGATCGCGGCAATCCCACGAGAGATTCCTGGCGTCGACCGTGTCGAAATTCTTGTGATCGATGACGGATCAACCGATCGGACGGTTGAGGTCGCGGAAGAGGCTGGCGCCGACCACATCCTCCGGATGCCATCGAATGTTGGCTTGGCGCGCGCCTTCTCTGCCGGGATTGAAGAAGCCTTGGCCCTTGGTGCCGATATCATCGTGAACACGGATGCAGACAACCAATATTGCGCAGACGACATTCCTGAACTGATCACTCCGATTCTGGAGCGCAAAGCTCAGATCGTCGTGGGGGCACGCCCAATCACTGAAATTGAAAGCTTCTCACCACTTAAGAAGATGCTGCAGCGACTTGGAAGCTGGGTTGTGCGCCAAGCCAGCGAAACTGATATCCCTGATGCCCCATCTGGGTTTCGTGCATACGCGCGTGACGCCGCTGCGCGCCTATGCGTGATCAATACCTATACCTACACGCTAGAAACCATCATTCAGGCTGGGCGCAAACGTATTCCCATGACGTCAGTGCCTGTGCGGGTAAACGAAGTCACCCGCCCTTCCCGCCTGTTCAAGGGTATCCGCGAATACGTGCTACGCTCGGCGAAGACCATTCTTCGGGTGTTTGTCATCTACGCGCCAATCCGGTTCTTCTTCACACTTGCTGCGATATTCGCAATTCCGGCAATGATGGCGATCACTAGGTTCCTAATCTTCTACATGGCAGGAGACGGTAGCGGCCATATTCAGTCTTTGATTCTGGCTGCGGGGCTGTTGGCGATGGCAACGGTGTTCCTTGCTGTTGGTGTCTTGGCCGACATGATCGCCGCGAACCGGAGCCTTTTGGAAGATATACGGGCGCGTGAACTTCTGCGCTCAAAGCGTCACCGTGCAGAGTTCGTTGAACTTCGCGAGAACCGGATGGCCGATGCTTCGTGACGGCACAGCGGGGGCACCGCCGATAGGCGACACGGTTCTATCCAAACTCGCCGAACCGTTCGTGTCCAAGGTCGCGGTACTCGCGGCCTTCGCGATTCTTGTCGTTCTTGCATTCACACGCAACGTGAACTGGGACGAGTTCTATTTCCTTAGCCATGTGCATGCCCACTTAGACGGACGCCTCGATCGCCCACTCCAGACAGCTTTTGTCCATGCCTTTGGATGGCTGAATATCATTCCAGGGCATGAAATGGCGCAGATCGCCACTGGGCGACTGGTCATGACAGGTTTCTTGGCTGTCACATGCCTTTCGATATTCCACATGGCGCACGCATTGGCTGGGAACCGCGCAGCATGGATTGCGGTTGCAACGTTTCTGGCATCTGGATTCACGTTGGCACACGGTGCGAGTTTTCGCGCCGATCCCATGGCCGCTGCTGGATTGATGGCATCATTGGCAATCATGCTGAACAGCAGAATGGCATTCGGCCACATCATCGCCGTTGCTGCGCTGAGCGCTGCTGCCTTGCTCGTGACCATCAAAGCCGGGCTTTTCCTTCCAGCCTACCTTGGTGTCTTGGCTTGGCGCATGCGCGAGCCGCAAATTGCCCTGCGGATTCTTGCTGCTGGCGTTTTGGGCGTGGCCTTGGCTGCAGCCGGCTTCATGCTGCATGCGAGTGGCATCAACACAACGTCAGACACGAGTGCAGCCGGCAACATGACGAATGCACTCGGCGTTACTCTTCTCGAAAGTGGGCTCTTGCCTCGAGGCGAAGAAGCGCTGCTGTGGGTACTTCTAAGTGTTGGCGCCTTCGCGTTAGCTTGGTTTGGGATCACTCGGAGCGAAACAAGGCAAATGTGGTTGCTCTTTAGCTTTGTGGCGCCAATGATTTTGTCGATCCTGTTTTACCGCAACGCATTTGTCTATTTCTTCCCATTCATTGCCGCGCCAGCCATGGTCGCTGTTGCGGTCGGCGCCGCGCGACTTGGCGCCGGTCAAGCATTGGGTGCTTTAATGGCGCTAATTCTGGCAACTGGCGCAGGTCAGGCAATTCGCGCGGCCTCAGAAGGGTCGGAACTGCAGCGCGCGACGCTGGCCGAAGTGCACCGCCTGTTCCCACAGCCTGTCGCCTACATTGATCACAACGCGATGATTTCGAGTTTTCCGCGCAAGGGCTTCTTCATGTCCACGTGGGGCATGATCAATTACAGATCGGAAGGACGTCTGGTTATGGCCGACCTACTTGCCGATACGCAGCCGCCATTACTTCTGGCCAATCGCTGGGCTCTTCATCAGGCGATGACATCTACAGAAATTGTAGATAACGCGTTTTCTTTGCTTCCCGAAGACCAAACCACTTTGCGCGAGGCATATGTTCACTACTCTGGTGCCATCTGGTTGGCCGGGCGAAAAATCCAACTGTCACCCGAGCCGACAGAGATTATTTTACCGATCGATGGCAGTTATCAGATACGTTCGAATGCGCCCCTTCTGGTTGACGGAACCAAGATGCAAGACGGCGATGTGATCGAGGTTTCGGGGCTCTTACAGCTTGCTGCTATCACGGCGTCTACTGAGGTGACATTCATTTGGTATTCTGGCCAGGAATTGGCACCCGCCATGCTTCCACAAACCAACCTTTACGTGGGATTTTGGGGGCTATGACCGATCAACCTATGACACTGAACCAAAACGGCATGGCGCTTGAGGACCAAATAACTGGTTCCATACAAACTGTTGTATTTTGGGGCACGTATGACACCGGCAAGCCCCGTACTCGGATTCTACGCGATGGGCTGCGCGAAATTGGCGTCAACGTTGTCGAAATACACGCCAATATTTGGGAGGGTCACGAAGACAAAAGCCAAATCGGTCGCAGCTCGAAAGTCGCAATTGGCCTTCGTTGCCTTGCCGCCTATCCCGGATTGATCTGGCGTTACTTGCGATCACCGTCGCACGACGCCGTCGTCGTTCCGTATCTGGGGCAATTTGACGTGCTTGTGCTGCGGCCTTTCGCATGGTTCAGGCGCCGTCCGCTGGTCTGGGATATGTTCATATCGCTCTACGACACTGTGGTTTGCGATCGGAAAATGGCCAGGCCCCGAAGCCTTACAGCAAGACTTCTGAAAGGTCTTGAATGGATTGGATGTCGCGCTGCAGATCGCGTGCTCATGGATACTCCAACTCACGCTCGCCGCATCTCAGAACTGTTTGGGTTGAAGCAAGACAAGCTTCTTGCCGTTGCTGTTGGCGCAGAACAAGAAGTCTTTTCCAATGTCCCGCCGCGAACCACGCACGGCGGTCCCGTTCGGATTCTGTTCTACGGACAGCTTATCCCCTTGCATGGTATTGAAACCATTCTGGACGCTGCACTCTCAGAGCGGGGTCAATCCTACGAGTGGCACATCATCGGTACAGGGCAACAAACGGAACTGGTCGCGCACAAGCTTGAGGAAACACAGGCGTCACACGTCGTTTGGGAGCGGTGGCGCAGCTATGAAAATCTGCGTGATGCGATTTTAGAAGCCGACATCTGCCTTGGCATCTTCGGTGGCTCGGACAAAGCAGCATCCGTTGTGCCCAACAAAGTCTATCAGGCACTTTTTGCTGGCCGTCCAGTCGTCACCCGTCGCTCGCCTGCGATGGAAGAAGCCTTCACAGAAAATCCCGGCCTCGTACTGGTTGATCCTTGCGATCCTGACGCGCTGTTGGACGGAGTTGAAAAAGTTGTCCAAACCGGATTCCAAACCGTGCCGACCGAACTTCTCCAAGCTGCCGAGCCAGCTGAAATTGCCGCGAAACTCTTGGCAGACCTTGCACCATTGATTGAAAGACGCAAACGATATGCCCAATGACTTGAGCAATATGCCTGAACTCGATAGCACCATCGTCCATCACGCTTCGTACGGCGCAGCGCTGCCTGAACGCGATTGGGTTCCTGCACCACGTTATCTCTTGCGGCGAGATCTTCTCTTGTCGATTTTCGCTGATTTGAAACCCGGGCATGTGCTTGAAATGGGGTGCGGTGCGGGCGCGCTGCTCAACGATCTTGCGCGGCGTGGGTTTTCGGCACTTGGCGTGGACTTTTCTCAGTCTGCCAGAGACTTGGCCAATGCAATGAATGTTGGGAACGGGCGCATTCACATTGCTAGCAGTACCGAAGCGGAACAAGAAGAAAGCTTCGACTATCTCTGTGCCTTTGAAGTGCTTGAACATATTGAGGATGACCTCGGCACACTTAGGGATTGGACTCGGTACCTCAAGCCGAATGGCACCCTGATAATATCGGTGCCAGCACACCCGGAACGTTGGAATCCAGCTGATGAGTGGGCAGGACACTATCGGAGGTATCGTCGCGACGGCCTTACTGAAATGGTGACTTCTGCCGGTTACGAAGTGACCGACGTTCAATGTTATGGATTCCCATTGGCCAACATCATGGAGCGTATGGCTGGCGGCATCTACGCGCGCCAGAGCGCCGCGCGTGAACGCGAGGCATTGGATCAAACACAGCGGACCGAAGAAAGCGGGGCAGACCGGAAGTTGCTGACGAAACTCTGGCCATTTTACAGCTTGCCGCCGATGACTTTGGCTATGCGACTTGCTTGGAAATTGCAGCGTATGTCGATCAGGTCTGACCGTGGAATTGGATACATCGTAACGGCACGGAAAGTCTAAGCTTGAAGCAGGCACTACGCATAGCTGGCACGACGCTTGCCTTAGTCTTTTTGGGCTATGTTGTTTGGCGCGGCGTCGACTCTATGCCGCCCATCACCTTTTCTGGTTCTGGACTTTTCAGCCTTGCTGCGGCGTTGGTTCTTTACACGCTTTCGCAACTCGTGGCCGCAGGCTCTTGGACAGCAACACTACGCGCTTGGAACATCGTCCTTCCAATTGGTCGATCCGTTTGCCACGTACTTCTGTCGCAGATTGGCAAGTATCTGCCCGGCAACGTCGCTCAGTTTATTGGTCGTTTTGCTCTGGCGCGAGCCGACGGCATACCGTCGACGATCATTGGGGCCGCAATCTTGGCTGAAACCGGCCTCCTGATCGGAGCTGGCGTTCTTATCGTAGCAGGCGTCGCTCTTCTTGCCCCCGAACTTCTAGGTGTACTGCTGGAGCCAATCGAAGAAACTCCGCTCGGAAACGCAGTGTGGGCTATTCCCGCGCTTGGACTTGCCGCTGTTGCCGGCGTCGTTGGATACCTGCAACTTCGACTACGCAAGAACGGTTCTCCACCGATGAACTTCGCTTGGCTTGGTGTGCCTGTCATGGCGCATGCGGTGAACTTTGTTGTGCTGGGGCTTTCGCTGGTCTTTGTCGTTGATGTTGTTTCGCCCGCGCACTCAATCGGGCTTGGCTATGCCACAATCGTGTTCGTCGTCGCATGGGTCGCAGGGTTTATCGTGCCGGGTGCACCGGGCGGCATCGGTATTCGGGACGGGATTATTGTGATTGGGCTTGGTCTCGTAATCGGTGATGGCGCGGGTTTGACCGTTGCACTCCTTCACAGAGCGATTTCGATCTTGGGCGATGCACTGACTTTTGCATTCGGATGGATGGTGCGTAGTTTAACGCCCGCGCCCGCCGAAGCCAGTTAGCATCGTCTTGCGACCATCAGTATCCGCGGTCCGGATCGACCACGTTGATTAGATCGTGTCCATCAATCCATCGTTCAAGATTGTTCAGGAACAGATTAAACGACGCCTGTTCCCATCCTTCAAATACAGATGAACAATGTGGTGACATCAGGACGTTTCCCATAGTCCAGAATGGACTATCCGCGGGGAGTGGCTCGACTTCAAAAACGTCGAGTACCGCTGCCGCAACCTTGCCTGAAGTCAGCGCCTCAAAAAGCGCACTTTGATCAACTACGCCGCCGCGAGAGACGTCGGCGAAGATCACACCCGATTTCATTGCGTCAAACTCTGCTACGCCGAAACTTGATTTCGTCTGCTGCGTCAGGGGCGTGGATATCGAAATGAAGTCGGCGCGCGGCAAGACCATATGCAAGTCCTCCGCCGCAAAAACTTCATCGGCGTGTTCCATTTCAACGGGATGCGCGCGTGTGCCCAGCACCGTCATGCCGAATGCTTTGGCCCGTTCGGCGATTGCGCGGCCAGTGTGTCCAAGGCCGACGACCAGCAACGTTTTGCCTTTCATCGGCCGCACAAACCGGTCCCTCCAAATTTGCTCTTTCTGGTCGATTTGAAGGCCCGGCACATCCAACATGAAGTGTAAGAAACCACCAATCACGTATTCTGCCATCATATCCGCCGCAACACCGGCGGCATTCGTGACCGTCACACGTGATGTGTCCCATTTCCCGAGGTGATCGGTCCCAGCGCCCCCGTTGGCAATCCAGCGTAGCCCCGGCGAGGACATAAGAGCATCACGTGGATATCCTGGGCTTCCGTCAAACCGCACCGTATAGACAACGTCTGGGCGGAACGTTTCCAGCGCCAATGGCAAAGCTTCGTAGGTATTGCACTCACCCACCTCAACGTCTGGAAAACGTGAATGCAGGTCCCGTGCCAAAGACTGTGTTTCGGCGTTGTGGATGAGCACACGCAAGGGTTCAGGCATCCTCTCTGGTAGAGACAGACTGTAGGTTCTGGAAGAGAGAGCCATACCCCATCATTGAGTGGTTTGCCCCGAGAAACTGCATGGCCTGAAACATCATCGCCTGGTTTGACGTGATCACCGGTTTGCCAACCTGTTTCTCAAGCTGAGCTATAATTTCGACGCTTCGCATATCGGTACATGACAGAACGATCGCGTCAGCTTCCGGATGGTCAGCTTTCAGCCCGAGCTGGAAAACGGCGTCTGGGGACAAGGCACCTTGGCCTTCGTTCCCCAATCTCTCATCAACTTCCGACCGAGAAATGGTCGAAACACCCATCTGGCTGAGAAAGTGAACCGCCATGTCGTTGATGGCCGGCACATAGGGCGAAGCAAATCCAATTTTGTCCGCCTCTATCGTGCCAAGTGCATGGACCAAGGCACCAGCCGCAGTGACCGTTTCGGCTCCGACGCTCGCCTTGATCTTTTCGGCTAACGCGCGGTCGAAGGCTGGGCCGTGGGTCAAAGTTGCCGAGGTACAGCCGTAAATCACCACATCGGGGTGCACGCCTGAAAGCAGACGGAGGGGCTCGTCCAAGTCCGCGGCCCCAAGTGCCTGCATCTGGCTTTCGTCGGGAATTTCTTCCGCGTCGTAACCACCCATTCGTGCGAAATGCAGCGAGACACCATCGGGCCGCAGCAGAACCATATCAGGTTCCAAGTTGGTATTTGTGAAGGGCACGAGGATGCCAAATCGGCCTGCACCACGAGAATTCGTCATGGCGTATTCTCCTCCCGCCAATTCTTCAGATTGTCGACGACCGTTTCCATCGCTTCCTCTGATCCAACAGTCATTCTCAACATGTGCGGCAAACCCGCGCCGGATTGTGGTCGCAGGAATGCGCCTTTGGATCTTAGAAAACTATCAGCACTCTGGGCCGCCTTTGCATCGAAGAAATCGATCAGAAGAAAGTTTGTACTGCTGTCAAAAACATTGATACCAACATCGCGTAGTTGTTCCGCGGTAGCATCCCGAATGGATGCAGTAAGCGCGCAGGTTTCGCGCATGTATTCTTGGTCACTTAGAGCGGCGTATGCAGCTACTTGAGACGCTGATGCAATGTTGTTTGGGTTCATGACTTTCTGGACTTCAGAGGCGATGAATTCGGGGAATACACCCCAGCCGACGCGACAGCCCGCCAATCCATAAGCTTTTGAAAACGTTCTCAAAACAATAGTATTGGTGCCGGCGACCATGTCGAAACAGCTTTCCCCGATGTGGTCGGCGAATTCGCCGTAGGCTTCATCAATCACCAAAAGAACATCGTCCGGCATTTCCGATCGAAGGCGGTATAGTTCCGACTTTGGAATTCTGGTTCCAGTTGGGTTCCCAGGGTTGGCAACAAATACGATGGCTGTATCTGGGCGTACGGCCCCAAGCAAATTATCGACGCTGACAGTCACACCATTCTCAGGCGCGGTGTCAAAACGTGCGCCCGCCATCTGAGCCGCAGATCGAAAGAATGGATAAGCGTGCTCGGGTGCCAAAACAGCACGATCCGAGCCAGAATATGTCCGGGCGATGCATCCGATCAAATCAAGTGACCCATTTCCACACAGGACCTCACCCGCGGAGATCATGAAATGGCTGAGGAGGTTTTCGCGCAGTTCGCTCCAATCCGGATCGGGATACAACGCGCCGTCCATCAATGCCTTTGAGGAGGCCGCGATTGCGGCTGGGCTGGGCGGACGCAGACTTTCGTTTTGGGAAAGCGATAGCAACGAAGCCCCGGGAGGCGCTTCCATCTTTGCAAGTGCGTAGGGCGCCATCGCCTGAACGTGTGGCACGGGGCGGATCACTGCTTTGCTCCATAAACTGTTTTGGCGGCTGCCTTGCTGATCAGGCCATTGCGAATATCAAAATCGATGTCTTCCGGGGTTCGGTCGCACGGCGCTCCAAAACCCCCGCCTCCGGGCGTTTCAAAGACTAGGGTTTCACCGTTTTTCACCCGAAGTTCCCCCTTTCCTGGAAGATCAGGGCCATTTTCTCCAATACGAATGCGCCCTTTAGCTCCATCTTTCCCGCCATGGCGGCCTTTGGCCGGGTTCTGAATTCGCTCAACTGATAAGAACACTAGAAAATCTTGTCCTGTTGCAGAGCTCACCTCAATTCTTTGCCCAAGGCCGCCGCGTTGTTTTCCCGCCCCGCCCGAGTCCTGTCTAAGTTCGCGTCGATGAAATAGTACCGGCGCCGTCGCCTCAGTAGGCTCAATCTGACTGCCCCAGACACCGCTTGGAAATGCCGTAGCTGACAGCCCATCCAGAGCTGGGCGTGCCCCGGTTCCCCCATTGAAAACAAGCTCTAAGGCGAATTGTTGGTCTCCGCGGTCCGCAACTTCGGCAACATGGCGAAGGGGCAGATCGTACATGCACGAAGCGCCCTCGGCTGGCACTGCGTCAGGCAAGGCTTGTGTTAAACATCCGTAAACAAGGTCCGGCGTCATCTGACCCAGAGTGTGTCGCATGGCGACTGGAGCCGGTGGCTGAGCGTTTAGTATGCATCCCTTTGGTCCGGTCACCCGGAACGGTTCCAGCGAACCCGCATTGTTCGGAATATCGGGTCCGATAATGCACCGCAGGGCAAATACTGAATAGGCCGCCGCGTAATTCAAAGGCACGTTGATGCCCTTGCTCACGCATCCATCGGAACCCGAAAAATCGAGGAGAATGTGGTCGTTCGAGATTGCTAGGCTTGCGCGCAGTTCGATCGGTTCGTCGTATCCATCAACCCTAAGTGCACTGTGCCATGTGCCATTTGGCAACTCCGAAATCGCGTCAATTGTGCCCTGCCGTGAAGTTTCGATAATGTACGTGGCGAGCGCATCAAGGCTCTCTACGCCAAATTCCTCCATCATCGTGATCAGTCGTTTTGATCCGGCTTCACAGCACGCAATCAGGGCGTAAATATCGCCTTCGTTTGCTATCGGTTCGCGCGAATTCGCCTTAACGATATTGAGAAGCAAATCATTCAACTGCCCTTCGCTGACCAGTTTGCAGGGTGGGATCAAAAGGCCTTCATCGAATATGTCGGCACCTTCGGGACCCATACCCAATCCACCCAAGTCCACCAGATGTGATGTGCAAGACGTGAACCCAACAACGTTGCCTCCAAAGAAAACAGGCATCAAAAGCAAAAAGTCGTTCAAATGGCCTGAGGCTATCCAGGGATCGTTTGTCATGTAGATGTCGCCGGGCTTCATTTCTTGAACCGGAAAACAATCCCGCAGGTGATGAACCGCTGCTGCCATTGTATTTATGTGCCCCGGTGTACCCGTGACTGCTTGCGCCAACATCCTTCCTTGGAAGTCGAAGATTCCGGCAGAAATATCGCCACATTCCCTGACGATTGGGCTGAACGCAGTGCGTATCAAGACCTGAGCCTGTTCCTCTACCACGGCAAGCAAACGGTTCCACATGACTTGCAAACGCGTGTCTGTAACTATCACTGTCGGCTCTCCCCCGTTTGAGTCATCCGTATGCAGCCGGCCTGATCCACACGTGCCGAGAAGTCCGCGCTCACCAGTGTTGTTGTCTGTGGCTCGATAATCAGAGCCGGTCCCTCGACCACGTCGCCGGGAGCGAGCGATCCCCGGTCGAACACATCTGCTTCACGTGTCTGACCGGTTAATTCGCACACGATTTCCCGTTTCGCTGCGGAAACCTTTTTTCTCCTTCCCGAGGTATCGTCGGTCTTTATCGCGTCGGGTGCGGGTGCCACCACCGTGACCCCCCAATTTAGAATCTCAATGGTCATTCCGGGAACCGTGCGGCTGAATTGACGGCTGTATTCGGCTTCAAAATCGCATTTTAGTTTTGCGATGTCGGCAGAGCGAAGTTCCCGCGGTGGCAGTTCAATTTCGATTTCATGCCCTTGGCCGTGATATCGCATGTACGCAACACGGCGCTGTGTAAGCTGCGTACTTGGAGCGCCCGCACGAACAACTTCCGTTGCTTCCCGCGCCATGTCCTCAAGAAATCGGTTTGTGTCATCGACATTGAGTTCATCGAGCGTCGTATACCGCGAGCGAATGGTTTCGAAGGAAACGGGGGCAAACAGGAATCCAACCGCTGATCCAACGCCGGGGTCCCGAGGAATAAGGATACGTTGAACTTGAGCCCGTCGAGCCACCCGTGTCGCGTGCAACGGACCATTCCCGCCAAAAGCGATCATCAAACGCGCGCCCAAGTCTTTTCCGGATTCAACTGCGTGCATCCGGCCTGCACTTGCCATGTTTTCGTCGACGATTTCGCTTACCGCAAAAGCCGATCTAGCTGCATCCGAACGAATGTCGGTCTCCAGCGCCAATTCGGCCGCGTTTCGGTCGATCTGCAGGCGTCCTTCGGCGAATTTGCCCGTGTCAATGACGCCGAGGGCTACATCGGCATCCGTCACCGTCGCCCGCTCACCGCCCTTTCCGAAGGCCGCAGGACCAGGTTCTGATCCTGCACTTTCCGGCCCAACTTGAACTCGACCAAGCCTATCTACTCGCGCAATTGAACCGCCTCCGGCACCGATCTCAATCATTTCGATCACAGGGATCCGAACGGGCATTCCAGAACCCTTGATGAAACGCTCGGCTCGCGAAATTTCGAACCTACGGGCTGTCTGCGGCCGCCCGTTGTCGATCAAACACAACTTGGCCGTGGTCCCACCCATATCGAATGAAAGGACTTCGGTTTCAGAAGTTTCCTCAGCAATCCTCGCCGCCAATATCGCACCGCCAGCCGGGCCGGATTCGACTAAGCGGATCGGCAAGCGGGATGCAGTTTCGACTGTCGTCATGCCGCCGCCAGCGGTCATAAGAAGTATAGGGCAACTCAACCCTTCCTTTTGAAAACGCAACTGAAAGTCGGATAAGTAACCCGCCATCAGCGGTTGGATGTAGGTGTTGGCAATTGTTGTGCAAAGCCTGTCGAACTCGCGCGCTTCTGGACTGACCTCGTGGCTGACTGAAATCACCAAATCAGGCATCAATGCCTTCAATTGATCGCGCAAGAGACGCTCGTGATCGGGATTTGCATAGGCATGAAGCAGACAAATCGCGACTGCTTCAACACCTGCCGCGTTCAGCCTATCCGCAAGTTCAGGGATGGCTGCGGCATCCAAAGGATGAAGTTCTCGACCCGCTGCATCAATTCGTCCGCCGACCGTAAATGCCAACTCACGCGGGACAATCAGATCGGGCTTTGCGATGTTAATCGCGTATTGTGAGTAGCGACGTTCGTAAGCGATTTCGAGGATGTCCCTGAAACCCGCAGTCGTGATTGTAGCGACACGAGCACCACGCCTTTCAATTAAAGCGTTGGTTGCCAACGTCGTTCCGTGAATTTTCTTTGCCACCTCGTGCCAATCGATACCGGCGTCTTGCAAAACTCGCCTCGCACCTGCCAGCGCCCCCACTGCTGGGGCATCGACCGTCGTTGCGGTCTTGGCAGTCGCAAGGATCTGATAATCGGGCGACATCAGAACCGTGTCCGTGAATGTGCCGCCAATATCAGATGAAAGAGAGTAACCTTGATTTGGTTCCATAGTTGGTCCCGCGAACCGAGTTTCTACGACTAAAGTGCAGAATCCTAAGGTGTCAGGTGACCAGATCGCAGCCAGTTTCGCGACGCATCGTGGCGCTTGCAAAACCGCTCAATGGGTCGAATT
>JAPPOI010000360.1:0-11239 GCA_028818055.1 Boseongicola sp. | reverse complement strand
CGAAACCATGGGCCAAGAATTGCAGAGCTTGGACCACCTGGGTCAAGTCTTTTTTGGCGACACCATCAAAGTCACGAGATCAAGTAATTGAAAAATAATCACTAAATTAAAAAAGGCAGACGATCCCGTTTGACCGCCTGCCCTCAAAATCACTTCAACATGTTGCTTAGAGTTTTCTCCAAGCCGCATTCTTTTGAGAAGACTCAACACATGCTGCAACGAACCGCACACCGGCAATGCCGTCATAGACGGTCGGGTATGTCACACTTGGATCCGGATCAGCTCCTGTACGCCGCGCAAGAATGGCCGCAGCGGCTTCACTGTAAATATTCGCGAAACCTTCCAGATACCCTTCCGGGTGTCCGGGTGGGATGCGGCTCATTCGTGCCGCCTCATCTCCAGCGCCCGCTCCTCCACGAGTGATAAGCCGCTTGGGCTCACCAAACGGCGTGAACCAGAGATAGTTCGGGTCCTCTTGCGCCCATTCAAGTCCGCCTTTGTCCCCATAAATCCGGACACGCAGTGCGTTTTCATTGCCTGGCGCGACCTGGCTGGACCACAACATGCCTTTTGCGCCACCTTTGAATCGAAGCATGACATGCGCATTGTCATCGACTTGCCGTCCGGGCACGAAAGCGGCCAAATCCGCTGCCAATTCTTCCGCCTCAAGACCAGAAATGAAACACGCCAAGTTGTAAGCATGCGTTCCGATGTCGCCAGTCGACCCGCCGGCGCCAGACCTTGCTGGATCAGTTCGCCATTCCGCCTGTTTGAAGTCCTGTTCCACAGTTAACCAGTCTTGAGGGTATTCGACCTGAACCACACGGACGGTTCCAATGTCGCCCGCAGCCACCATTTGGCGCGCCTGACGCACCATTGGATATCCGGTGTAATTGTGAGTGAGAACGAACAAGGCATCCGACGCCTCGACGGCCTTTACCATCTTGCGTGCGTCAAGAAGCGTCGACGTCAACGGCTTGTCGCAGATGACGTGGATACCACGCTTTAGGAATTCGCGAGCGGCAGGAAAGTGCATGTGGTTTGGCGTCACGATGGACACCGCCTCGATCCCATCTTTGCGTCGTGCTTCCCGGATCGCCAGCTGCTTGAAGTCGTCATAAATGCGGGGAAGACCCAAGGCTTCACCACTTGCGCGGGACTTCTCAGGTGTCGACGATAGCGCACCCGCCACCAATTCAAATTGGTCGTCTATGCGCGACGCTATTCGATGGACACCTCCGATAAAGGCGTCGTTGCCTCCGCCAACCATACCAAGGCGAATACGTCTTGAATGGCTTTCATTTCTGCCCGTAACCATCAGTCGATCCCCAACATTTTCCGGTTGCCCGCCTGATCCGTGCCGCCGTCTGCAAAGTCGTCAAACGCGACTTCCGTGGGACGGATGATATGATCACGTACAAATGCAGCACCTTCCCGAGCGCCGTCTTCGGGGTGCTTAATCGCGCACTCCCATTCGACGACGGCCCAGCCATCAAAACCAATCGCGGTTAATTTCGAAAAGATGGCCTTGAAGTCGACTTGTCCGTCACCCAGCGAACGGAAGCGCCCGGCACGATCAACCCAACTTTGGTAGCCTGAGTAAACACCTTGGCGGCCCGTTGGATTGAACTCAGCGTCTTTGACATGGAACATCCGGATGCGGTCCTTGTAGATGTCGATGTTGTCGAGGTAATCGAGACACTGCAGCACATAGTGCGAAGGATCATACAACATACACGCACGAGCGTGGTTGCCGGTACGCTCGAGGAACATCTCATAGGTCACGCCGTCATGCAGGTCTTCACCGGGATGAATCTCATAACATACGTCAACGCCACAATCTTCTGCATGATCAAGGATCGGTTTCCAACGCGCAGCCAGCTCATCAAACGCAGTTTCAACAAGACCGGCAGGTCGTTGCGGCCAAGGGTAAACATACGGCCAAGCCAACGCGCCCGAGAATGTAGCATGTGCATTGATGCCCATGTTTTTCGACGCTGTGAGCGCCTTTTTCACCTGATCCACAGCCCATGCCTGTCGAGCACTCGGATTGCCGCGCACTTCTTCAGCGGCAAAACCATCGAAGGCTGTGTCATAGGCTGGATGAACAGCGACGAGCTGTCCCTGCAGGTGCGTTGAAAGCTCGGTGACTTCGACGCCATTCGCTGCAGCAACGCCCTTGAATTCATCGCAATAATCTTTGCTTTCTGCTGCCTTAGCCAGATCGATAAGACGGCCATCCCAGCTTGGAACCTGGACACCAACGTAGCCGCAGTCTGCTGCCCACTTGGTGATCGCGTCCCAAGAATTGAACGGTGCGTCATCTCCTGCAAATTGCGCCAAAAACAGCGCAGGGCCCTTAATGGTTTTCATGCGATCTCCTTCCCTTATTCTTGTTTTGGCAAATTCTCACGGATCACAATATCGATCCGAATGTACTCTTGCGACCGAATAACCGGCGTGTTGTCGCAGCGCGCGCGCAATACGCGAAGAGCGCTGCGGGCAATGTGGCCCGTGTTTTGAGTGATGACCGCGTCAAGCACGCCTCGCTGCAGAAAATCTGCCGAGGCATCCGAAAGTTCATGGTCGATAAAGATGGGTCGTATCGGAGAGTCATGCCCCATGACAGCAGCGGCCACACCGACAACACTTGCGCCCGCTGAATACACACCAACCACATCCGGGTATGCATCCAACGATCGCCGCAAAACCTGTTCTGTATGGGCTGGATCTTCACGACCTTCGATAGACGGCAACGCTTGAATCTTGGGGAAATGCTTTCGCAATATCTCGTCAAATCCGATGCGTCGTTCCAACATGTCGCGAGACTGCTTGGAAGACACCGCGACAATTACTTTTCCCGATCGATCACCAAGAAAACGGCCCATCAGCATTCCGGCTGTCCGCCCGGCCGAGGTGTTATCTATACCAACGAAGTGATCGCGCACTGAGTTTGGCTGGTCCGAGACAAGCGAAACGACCGGCACACCGCGCGCGTGAAGGCCTGCAATCGCGTCGCGAACCACTGGCGTTTCATTTGCCATGATTGCCACGCCATCAATATCACGAGAGGTCAGTCCACCCACCCGACTGGCAAGAAATGTGTGGTCGTGGTTGGGAACCAAAAGCGTCTCGACCTCAGTTCGGTCATACCTTGCGCTTTCCGCGACTTCGTCGATGGATCGACGTAACTCTTTGAAAAACTGCCCTTTCCAGTCGGGAAGGACAAACAGGAACTTGTAAGTTCTGTTGCGCGCCAGATTTGCAGCCGCGGTGTCGCGCACATACCCCAGTTCGCTGATTGCAGCCTGCACTTTGTTGATCGTTTTCTGCCGAACGCCTTGGCGCGCGTTAAGCACGCGGTCAACGGTTGCAAGACTGACACCGGCCACTCGCGCGACATCATTGACGGTCGGTTTCTCGATCGTTTTATGTGAGGCTTTTTCCAGCTTCAGCTCCGCATTTCCTTGGCCAGACCGGCAAACAGGATTGCCACTGCTTCAGCCCCCGGATCGTTGTAACCTCGAAGATTGTCTTCAGGCACGTAGGCTGCGCGACCGGCCTTTGCCCGGGTGATTTTTGCGGTGCTATCTGCACCTTCACGTGCCGCTGAAGCGGCGGCTTCGATTCCGTTAGGTAATGCCTCCAATGCAGGCGCAAGAGCGTCGATCATTGTTCGATCTCCGACGCTCGCGCCGCCAACTTCACTGACGCGTTGCAGGCCGGCAGAAAGGGCGTCCATGGCAGAATAGCCATTTGCACAGGCGTCGCCTGCAGCATTAAAATAGATCGCCAAAATGACGCCCGAAGAACCACCCATCGTTTGGCTTAATTCGTTGCCCAGCGCAGGAAAAAGCTGCGTAAGGTCCGCAAGCGGCATTCGATCGAGGCTTCCTTTCAAAGCGCGCGCAGCGGTTGCTAATGTGCTTCCAGTATCCCCATCACCTGACTTGGCATCCAGGTCGTTGAGCGTGCCTTCAGACGAGATCAAAAGCTCGGTGACATTTTCGATAATGGCGCGCGTCGACGCGTTTTCAGACGGTATTGGCTCAATGGGCGTCAGACCGTCCGGCAAAGCCACAACGGGTGGTGCAACAATTTCGTTGATGCCCGGCCACGCCGCCATTGGAACGGGTGCTTGAAGCGCCAACAGCTCTTCGGCTGTCGCTTCCATTAATGACACCGAGAACCCGTGCATATCGAGCGAGGTCATCAACGGCGCAGGACCGATGAGATGATGCGCGATACCAGACTCGGTTAACGCATGCGTGAGTACCGACATTTCTAGTGGCGTTGTCGACCCAAGGTTATTGACCAATGCCACAGTACTAGCACCGTCCGCACGACTTTTGAGCTTTTCAACAACTGTGCCCATTGCACTCATGGCTGTTGAGAAATCAACTTGTTCAACGCCTGGTTCACCGTGAATGCCAAGCCCAAGTTCCGCCTTCCCAGCACCAATACGGTCCTCTTTAGACGAACCGGGGATTGTGCAGGTATCAAGGCTCATCCCAATGGATGCGACTTTCGCAATGATTGAGCGTGCTGCTTTAGTCACAGTATTCAAATCAGCGCCGTTCTCGGCCAAGGCACCGGCCACTTTGTGCACGAACAATGTTCCGGCCACGCCACGTGGCTGCGGCAGATCTGGCAACGCGATGTCGTCATCCACAACAACCATTTCCACCTTGCGGCCAAGAGCCCGAGCCCGTTCGGCGGCTAGGCCAAAGTTCAGCCGGTCACCGGTGTAGTTTTTGACGATGAGCAAACAACCTGCTTCACCCGTGACTGCAAGGATGCCTGCCAGCACGGCTTCGACAGAGGGTGACGCAAAGACTTCACCGCACACAGCAGCAGTCAACATTCCGTGCCCGACAAATCCGGCATGCGCGGGTTCGTGACCAGAGCCACCGCCGGACACCAATGCTACCTTCGATTTATCCCAATCGGATCGAAAAACGACCTTGATGTGGGGGAAACCGTCCAGACGCGAAAGTGCTCCTCCCGAACCTGCCAATAGGCCATCTATAGCTTCGGTGACAAGATCTTCTTTGGCGTTAATGAATTGAGCCATCGTTATCCTCCCTTAAACGACCCGAGCGCCCGAAGCGTCGAAGTACAATGGATTTAGCGGGCTAATTTTTATTGTAGTTTCAGGTATATAGTCTTGGTGGGGGTCGGTGAGCGTCGTAACCGGATGCCCGGCGACTTCCAAATGCAAACGCGTCTGATCACCCAAATGCTCAGCACGCATCACCTTCGCATCTATGCCGTCGCCTTGCTTGATGTTTTCCGGACGCAAACCGATTTGCGGCGCCTTGTGATTGCCGGGGAAAAGCTCGGAAGGCAGAATATTAATCCGCGGCAAGCCTAGTCGGCTGGCCACATAAACACTGGAAGGATTTTCGTAAATGTCCTTCGGCGTGCCGTACTGGACGAGCCGTCCTTCCTCAAGCACACCAACATGCGTCGCCATTGTCATCGCTTCTATTTGGTCGTGCGTCACATAAAGCAGCGTCGAACCCAAGTCGGCGTGAATGCGTTTCAATTCCACGCGGAGATCCGCACGAAGTTTGGCGTCCAGCGAACTTAGTGGCTCGTCCATCAGATAAATTGAAGGGTCACGCACCAACGCACGGCCAATGGACACCCGCTGCATTTCGCCGCCTGATAGTTCAGTTGCCTTGTTGTCCAGCTTGTGCGGGATTTGCAGGACTTCGGCGATCTTTTGGATCTTCTCCGCTATCACGTCTTCTGGTGTCTTCAGGATTGGCGACCGCAGCGGAAAGGCGAGATTATCACGGACAGTCAGATGCGGGTATAGCGAATACTGCTGGAAAACCATTGCAACATCACGCTGCGCTGGAGTCTCGTTTCCAACATCGCGTCCACCGATAAAGACGCTACCGCTGTCGAGCTTTTCGAGGCCAGATATCAACCTAAGGGTCGTCGTTTTTCCCGCGCCCGTCGGGCCAAGTAGGACAACAAATGCACCGTCCTCGATCGTCATAGAGATGTCGTCGACGGCGACGATTTTGCCAAAGGCTTTCGACACGTTTTTGAGTGAAACCTCAGCCATGGAGAACGCCTTCATTTAGTTCCGATTTCAACGCCCGTCCCGATTGCCGGTCGAACAACGTGACAGTGTTCGCATCGAACTCAAGTCCAACGGTGTCGCCAGCAGTCGCGCTTTCCTGGGACGAAATGCGCGCCTTAACTTCTCCGGCAGGTGTCTCCAATGTCACAATCTGTGTTGTACCGAGGTATTCGGTAGCAATGATCTTCGCGCGGAAAGGCGCAGAATCAGACAACCGTATGTTTTCTGGCCGCACGCCGAACGCCATGTCACCTTCGAAAGGTTCGCGTAGTTGCGGTACGGAAAATGTTGCATCGTGCATCGTGACGGCAGATGTGTCTCCGGCAACCTTGCCCCGGAAGTTGAGGAAATTCATTGACGGTGAGCCAATGAAGTCTGCCACAAACATAGTCGCTGGCTTGTCGTAGATTTCCTGTGGTGTCCCGAATTGTTCGACGACTGCATTGTTCATTACGACAATCTTGTCGCCCATTTGCATGGCTTCCAACTGATCGTGCGTGACGTAAACGGTTGTCGCACCCATTCTGTCATGAAGTGCGCGTAGCTCTTCTGCCATGTGCTCTCGGAACTCGGCGTCGAGTGCGCCCAAAGGTTCGTCCATCATGAAGGCTTTTGGTTCGCGCACGATGGCACGTCCCAAAGCCACGCGTTGCCGATCGCCGCCAGACAGTCCACCGACCGGCTTCTTAAGAATGTCGTGAATACCCAGTATTCCGGCAACTTCATCCACTTTCGCCCGAACTGCGGCGCGCTCCATGCCTTGAGACTTCAGCGGATAAGCCAGATTGTTGTAGACATTCATATGGGGATAAAGCGCAAACATCTGAAAAACAAAGGCTATGTCGCGCTCCGATGGCGGTCTCTGCCCGATCTCTTCCCCGTCGAGGTAAATCTCTCCTGACGTTGGCAGCTCGAGGCCCGCGATCATCCGAAGCGTGGTAGTTTTCCCACATCCCGACGGTCCCAGCAGCATGAAGAATTCGCCGTCCTCAATCGTGAAACTGCTTTCGCGTACGGCGACGAAATCACCAAACTCTTTTCGGACGTTTTTGATTACGATCTCAGCCATCGATAAACTGCCCAATTCTAAGAAGGTTGCCGTTCGGATCAAGGATCGACGTCTCGCGCATACCCCAAGGCATGTCGCCCGCGGCGCAGAAGCTTGGGCAGCCATCACCGGGCAACCCTAATTCGGTGACCATTTCGCTGAAGCTGTCGACATCAGTTGTCCGGATGTATGCAGAGCCGCTGTTTTTCAGGGGCTCCAGATTATCGCGAAGGCTAAAGTGAATTTCGACCTTCTCCCGGACCATGATCATATAGCCATACTGGCCCTCCCAGCGCCCGGTCTCGCCGAAGCCAAGGGACTGATAGAACTCTGAGGTCTCATTCATGTCACGCATGGGCAGTATGGGGGCAGTCGTTTCGAACATCAGTCATCCTCCGGGAAGTGGCTGACGATGATGAACATCACCGTGCCGACCAACGTCGTGATGAAGGAATAAGTGAAAGCCCAAATCACAAAAGGCTGCATCAGCATGAACACACCCAACGCGATAATGATCGTGGCCAGCATCTCCCACGGGCCACGGCGAAAGCGGAGAAGGCCATTGACGAAATTGCTCATTTGCGCACCGCTCCGAATGTGATCCCGCGCAGCAAGTGCTTACGAAGCAGGATGGTGAAGATCATGACCGGCAGAAGGAACAGTGTGACGCCGGCTGCAATGGCTGGCCAGTCGAGGCCGCCTATGCCGATGATCGTTGGGATGAAAGGCGGAGCGGTTTGCGCATTGGCTGTGGTTAGCAGTACGGCAAATGCGTACTCGTTCCACGCGAAGATCAGGCAGAAGATCGCGGTTGAGGCAATACCGGTCGCCGCTTGCGGCAGCACAACTTTGTAGAACGCCTGAAAGCGGGTGTAGCCGTCGATCAGAGCTGCTTCTTCGTACTCGGTCGGAATGCCGTCGATGAAGCTTTTTAGCAGCCAAACGGCAAGGCTGATGTTCACCGCCGTATAAAGCAAGATCATTCCCAGATGCGTGTCAGACAAACCGAGCTGGCGATACATAAGAAAGATCGGAATCGCGACCGCGATGGGCGGCATCATCCGTGTCGAGAGGATGAAGAACAGCAAATCATCGGCCAACGGGATCTTAAATCGGCTGAACGCGTATGCTGCCAACGTCCCCAGGAATACGCTTAGAAATGTCGAACCAAAGCCAATGATTACCGAGTTCATGAAGCGTTCGCCAAACTTCGAAGGACCAACAATGACCATGTCATACTGGCGAACGATCTCATCAGCCCAATTCTCAGGCGGATTGGCGTCGAGGTAATCCTGAGTTTGTCGGGTTCGGGTCGTGAAAAGGTTTACGTACCCTTCAAGCGTGGGTTGAAAACCGGCTTCAGAGTCGCTGCCTATTACGTACTTCGGTGGATAGCTGATCGCATCTGCCGGGCTTTTGAAGCCAGTCAGACCAATCCAAACGAGTGGGATCATCGTGATCAGCGCATATGCGATCACTAACGTGCCTGCGAACCATTTGGTCCGGTTTGTCGGTTCGGTGACGGAAAAACTGCTCATCTCTCTTTCACCTTGTTCAGCGCTTTGACATAAATGCTGGCCAGCCCAAAGACGGTCACGAACAGAATGATCGCATAAGCCGATGCATAGCCGGTCCGCCATTTCTCAAACGCCTCGCGCTTGAGATTTATGGATGTCAGTTCGGTCGTTGAACCCGGGCCGCCACCGGTCAGCTGTACAACGAGGTCGAACATCTTGAAGTTTTCAATCCCGCGGAACAGCACCGCCAACATCAGAAACGGAAGCACCATTGGGATCGTGATTGTAAAGAATTGTCGGATCTTTGAGGCCCGGTCGATTTCTGCAGCTTCGTAGATGTAGTCGGGGATACTGCGCAGGCCGGCCAGGCAGATGAGCATGACAAACGGCGTCCACATCCAAGTATCGACGATAACAATAGACCACGGGGCGAGATTGACGCTTCCGAGCATTTCGAAGCTTGAGGGATCCTTGCCGGTAAAGAAGCCAACGATGTAGTTGAATAGCCCGATCTGCGGTTGGTACAGAAACTTCCAGAAGTTTCCGACGACGGCGGGCGACAACATCATTGGCAACACTATGATGGTTGTCCAAAGATCGTTGCCTTTGAATTTTTTGTTGATCAACCAGGCCAAAGTAAAGCCGATCAAAACCTGGAAGAAAATTGTCCAGAACAGAAAATGCGCAGTGGCCTGCATATTCAGCCAGATGTCGCTGTCTGTCAGGATCCGTTCGTAATTGCGTAGCCCAATGAACTCAGGCTCACGATTAATCCGATTGGCTTTGTAGTTCGTGAAACTCAGCCGGATCGTCCAAATCAGCGGAAAAATATTGATCGCAAGAAGCAGGAAAATCGTCGGGGCCACAAAGATCCAAGCGATTGCCCGGTCAGATAACCCTTTGATTTTTCGCGCAACTGGGGCGGGCGTTGCCGCCGCAACGCGATCTACCGTCTTGTCCGACATGTGCTTGGCCTGTCATTCGTGAAGCGCGTCGGGCACACTTGCCCATTCGCCTTTTTGGGATGCGGCGCGCGACGTTGAGCCACGCACCGCTGTTGCCGTGGTTAGAGCTTGCCTTCGTCTTCGAAGACTTCTGTCCAATCCTCAATCAGCTTGTCCAACGCTTCTTTTGCGGTGCCTTGATCGGCGACCACGTAGTCGTGAACACGCTTCTGCATGGCGAGAAGAAGCTCAGCATATGCTGGCTCTTGCCAGAAGTCCTGGACGCCATCCATTGCGACCAGGAAGTCACCCGCAAATGGCTGGCTGTCGACAAAACTTGGATCATTCAGCACCGAATTGTGTGCTGAGTAACCTCCAAGCTCCCACCACTTGGCTTGCACATCGGGGTTCGAGAACCACTTGATGTACTCAAGCGCGGCGTCTTGCTTGTCAGAGTAAGCAACGACCGAAATGCCCTGTCCGCCCAATGTCGAACCAGCTTGGTTCTGTGGTGGGTTCACAAAGAAGTCGATCTTGTCGCCTCCTGTGTTCGGATCAGCGTAAAGGCCTGGGAAGAACGCAAACCAGTTCATCGCCATCGCGACCTGACCAGATTTAAACGCGTCCAGACTTTCACCCATGTACGAGTTTGTATAACCCGGCGGTGTCGCGGTCTCGTAGAATTCTTTTTAGAATTCAAGCGCTTCCACGGCCTCTGCCGAGTTTACAGCCCCTTCCATGTCGTAAGAGCCTGGCTCGTTCTCATACTTAAAGCCCCATGGGTACAGCGCCGACGTAACACCCATGGTGATGCCTTCCGAACCGCGCTCGGTAAATATCGCTGCGCCGTAGACAGTTTTTCCATCAATCTCGCGACCCTGGAAGAACTGCGCGATTTGCAGCATTTCTCTTTGCGATTGGGGCTCACGGAGATCGTCGCCGGTGGCATCCTTGTACGCCGCTTGGATGTCATCACGTGCGAACCAGTCTTTGCGATAGAACCAGCCGTTGGCGTCACCCATCGCAGGAAGTGCATAATAGTTTGGCGTTCCCTTCGGCCATGTTGAATAGGCATAAACAGTCGCCGGAGCGAAATCGTCCATAGAAATGCCTTCAGAGTCGAAGAAATCGTTCAGCTTCACGTAGTGTCCGTTCTCGGCACCACCGCCAATCCACTGGCTGTCGCCGATCAACAGATCGCAAAGCTTACCGCCGGAATTCAGTTCGTTCAGCATGCGGTCCGCAAAGTTGGGCCAAGGCACAAACTCAAAGTTCATTGAATGCCCTGACTGGGCCTCGAACTCTTTTGACAATTCAACCAATGCGTTTGCAGGGTCCCATGCGGCCCAGCACAATGTCAGATTTTCGGCCTGTGCCGTCGACGCAATGCCAGATGTGGCAATGGCAAGCGCACTGGCGGTGGCCAGTTTCGAATATGACATCCAATCCTCCCAAATGTTTTCTGTGCCGAACTCGACTTCGAATCGCGGCATGCTTTGACGCTACTTGAGGTACGCACCTCAAGTCTACTCATTTTTGATGTGCGTAACTCAAAAATTGAAATAATCGTTTATTATCAATATATTGATTGAACTCTTTCTCAGAATCGAAAGGAAAACGCGATATAAAGACC
>JAPPOI010000289.1 GCA_028818055.1 Boseongicola sp. | reverse complement strand
AATCCGGCCGCAGGATAAACCTGTCCGCTTGTGCCAATTGCGACGAAGAGCTCGGCCAACGAAAGTGCAGCTTCAATCTCTGGCAAAAACTGCGGGATTTCTCCGAACCAAACGATATCGGGGCGCGTTTCAGTTGCAGAGCAGCTTGGGCAAGGGTCCATTGCCACCATTTCGATGGGTGCTTTCCATTTCGATCCACATGCCGCGCAGGTGGCACGGGAAAGCTCGCCATGCATGTGCATCGCCATTGCTCCGCCGGCTTCGTGAAGTCCGTCGACATTCTGAGTGATGATCTCGACTTGGTGTGAACTATCGTTCTGCAGCCGTGCCAGTGCGAAATGCGCGGCGTTCGGCTGAGCCTTGGCTGCATTTGCGCGACGAGCATTTTAGAAGTCGTGAACTTTGGCAGGATCACGCGCAAATCCCTCGGGTGTTGCGACTTCGTTCAAATCGTATTTGGTCCAAACGCCGCCTTTGTCTCGAAACGTCCCCAATCCGCTTTCTGCCGACACACCTGCGCCAGTTAGAATAACAATCTTCACGTGGATCTTTCCCTTTTGATCGCGCATCTTGCCTCGACATCGTGCGCAGGAAAGGCCGTGTCGTGAAGGTACTTTTTGTATGTTTGGGAAACATCTGTCGTTCGCCGACCGCCGAAGCGGTGCTGCAAAAGATGGCGCCGGGGTTGATTGTGGACAGCGCAGGTACGGGTGACTGGCACATCGGCAAACCGCCTTACGGTCCAGCCGTGGAGGCAGGAAGTGCCCGCGGATATGACCTGACACCGCTTCGTGCGCGACAGGTGTCGCCGAATGATTACTATGATTTCGATCTGATTTTGGCGATGGATCGCCAGAATTTAGCTGACCTCACGGCCATGCGCCCACTTGATGCAACAGCCAAAGTCAAATTGCTTCTGGACTATCTTCCCGACGCCAAGCAATCCGATGTCCCCGACCCTTACTACACGCGTGATTTTGAAGGCGCGTTAGATTTGATCGAGGCGGCGTCAAAGAAGCTTGTTCAGTCGTTATAGGGCCTTAGCGGCAAAAGGCCTGCGCCACTTCACCAAATGCTTCATACCGCTCCCAAAATCTTTCGTGGTGGCGACGACTGGATTGGCGGATGTCTTGGGCACGTTGCGGATTGCTGAAGAATGTCGCGGCCAGTTTCTGGTCACCCTTTGTAAGGGTTTGATCTGCCGCGTCCTGGATGCATCCGCAAAGTATCGATTGCCCGGAGCCTCGCTCAGACGACAAGCACGCGTTTTCGATGGCGCTTGCCTGAGCGGAAAAAGGACCTGTTGAAAGCATCAGGCCTGTCAGCCCGACAATGCTGGTTAAACGAGGTGTCATCCCGGACCCCAATAGTTTCAACATGGGCGGTGTTGAATACAATGGATCGTGCCACAGGCTTGGTGAAATGACGAGCGGAAATGCTCAGAACAGTACGGGATAAAGTGAAAGCACTAGGAGCGCGGCCATTGTTCGATTGAACCAAACGAGTCTTGTCGTGTTTGTTAGAATGCGCCGAAGCTCTTGGCCCAGACGGCACCAAAGGCCAATGGAGGGTAGATTCACGGCGCCAAACACAACGGCCACCGCTGCCATTGCCCAGACGCCGTCACCTGGCGCGTAAAGCGTCACAGCGGTCAAAGCCATTGCCCAGGCTTTTGGATTGACCCATTGAAAGGCCGCAGCTTGCAGAAACGTGAAAGGTGTTCCTGTTTTTGATGCCATGTCGGGAGCAGCGGCATTTGCGATCTTCAAAGACAAAAAGGCCATGTAGGAGATACTCACGATGGTCAAAATGTCATGCAGTCTTGTCCACCTCTCAAACGCCTGAGCCAACCCGACGCCCATAAGAAACACCATCAATGTGAAGCCAAGCGCGACACCCAGCATGTGGGGAATGGTTCGCAAGAACCCAAAGTTTGCCCCCGATGCCATCAGCATCAGGTTGTTGGGTCCGGGGGTTATAGACGTGACCAGGGCGAACGCCGCCATCGGGATAAGAAAAGACTCAATCATTTTGCAATGATCGCGCATGTTGAGTGGAATGAAATTGCTAATTATGCTAAAAGGAAGAAAATTTCACAATTAAATGCGATAATGGACGGAATTGACAATCATATATTGCGCGAGCTTTCGCGTGACGGTCGCCAAACAAATCTTGAACTGGCCGAACGCGTTGGGTTGTCCCCTTCAGCTTGCCTGCGGCGTGTGCAGGAACTTGAACGTAGTGGCGTCATCAACGGTTACCGAGCTAAGCTGGACAAGTCGAAACTTGGTATCGGGTTTGTAGCGTACATATCGGTTGGATTGTCTCAGCATACCAAAGGCGCACAGGAGGCCTTTGAAACGGCGATTTCGCGCGCGCCCGAGGTTGTTGAATGTCACAACATCACCGGAAACGTTGAATACCTTCTGCGCGTGGAAGTCTCTGACATCGCCGCATACAAAATATTCCACACCGACGTGTTGGGAGTTTTGCCCACAGTGAACGCCATTACGAGCTACATCGTCATGGGTTCCCCGAAGGATGATCGGGCATAGCATTTGTTTGAATTTGGAAACAATTCCCCTTGATTGCCCTTAAAATGTCCGATTCTCTGGCTAATTAACGCCCAATTAACGCTTTAGGGCGGTCGAAATACTGGGTTCGCGGGACAGAGGGCGAAACATGAAGATCAAAAACTGGGTTCTGGGAGCCGCGGCAATCGTGGGCTTGGCTGGATGTTCTGGATCATTTGAAGTGGCCTACGAAGAAGGCATTTCTGGCAGCGTGACAAGGAACTGGGACGTCGTGGGCGTAAACGTTTTTACGCCGCGCGAGTTGACGGTTTCAAACCGCAATTCACTCGCACCAAACGCTGACATTGTTTGGCATGGTGAACCTTTTGGTGACAGACGTGCTCAGGTGGCTGCAATTGTCGAAGACGGTATCGAGGCGGGTACAGCGTCAATGAATGGCGATCAATCGGTCACCATATCGGCGACCGTGGTTCACTTCCACGCTGTTACACCACAGGCCGTCAGTCGTGCACCAAGCGCGGTACACAATATCCGTTTCGCAATCCGAGCTTTTGATTCCGCAACTGGTGAGCCTTTGACACCTCTTGAGGTCATCTCCGCTGATTTGGAGGCCTATACCGGCGCAGCGGCTGTCGCTGCTGCAGTAGAAGGGCAAACCCAACGTGTACGCATTGTCGATCACATTGCACGCGTCACACGTGGTTGGTTGGGCCAAGGTCCGGACATGCGGCGACGTTTTTCAAGCGTCGGGCGATAATTCCCCTTGTAGCGGCTTGTGTCGATCACATCTTGAGCGGTAGAGCGATTGCCGACTGAAAACGATGTGATTTGAAAATGAAAAGCCTTTTGAACCACCAGGCGTTTGAGCCAACGATCATGGTCTTGATCGTGATCAACGCCGTTGTCTTGGCACTTGAAACATATCCTGCCGTGATGTCCCGCGTGGGACCGGTGCTGATGTGGCTGGATGCCGTCATACTCGGCATCTTTGTAGCCGAGATCATAATCAGGCTACTCGCTGACTTCCGTGGGTTTTGGCGTGACCCGTGGCGTATCTTCGATTTTGTAGTGGTGGCGATCGCGCTCATTCCTGCAAGTGGGGCGTTCTCGGTGCTACGCGCATTCAGAATCCTTCGGGTCCTTCGCCTGATCTCAACCATTCCGCAAATGCGGCGTGTGGTTTCGGGGCTCGTGAATGCTTTGCCTGGTATGGGCTCGATCATCGCGCTGCTATTGCTGATTTTCTTTGTATTCTCAGTAATTGCCACAAAGCTTTTCGCGGGCAGCTTTCCTGAGTGGTTTGGAACCCTTGGCGCTTCTGCTTATACGCTGTTCCAGGTCATGACACTGGAAAGCTGGTCGATGGGAATTGTTCGTCCGGTTATGGACGTCTACCCTTGGGCGTGGATGCTTTTTGTGCCGTTCATCATCGTGACGGCATTTGCGGTATTGAACCTCTTCATCGGCGTGATCGTTGATGCAATGGCGGCAGATCAGGCCGATGCCGCGCACGACGAGCGCGAAGCAATGCGTGCTCAGACAAATGAAATATTGATTGAGTTGCGTGCGCTCCGGACCGAGGTTGCTGAGCTGAAGTCCTCCCGATAGGTTCCCGCTCATGCAGCTCTTTGTTGGTCTTGGAAACCCAGGCGCAAAATATGCGCAAACACGCCATAACATCGGTTTCATGGCCGTCGATCAGATTGCATCGGACCACGGTTTTGGGCCATGGCGAGGCAAATTTCAGGGGTCCTTGAGCGAAGGCAAATTAGGATCGGAAAAGGTCCTGTTGCTCAAGCCTGAGACTTTCATGAACCTGTCTGGCCAGTCTGTAGGTGAGGTGATGAGGTTCTATAAAATTGAGCCGCAAGACATCACCGTCTTCCATGACGAAATCGATTTGGCCCCTGGCAAACTGAAAGTGAAGCAAGGTGGCGGCCACGCCGGGCACAATGGATTGCGTTCCTTGCATCAGCACATCGGCGCCGAATTCCGTCGGGTACGCATGGGCGTTGGTCATCCCGGTCATAAGGACGCCGTTCCGACCTATGTTCTTCACAACTTTGCCAAGGCGGACGAAGAATGGTTGGACGACATGCTGCGCGGAATTTCTGACGGCGCGGCACACTTGGCATCTGGTGACAGTGGACGCTTTCAAAACGCTGTGGCGCTTCGTTTGAATCCGCCTCGATCGTCGACAACGGCAAAGTCGAATGCGAAACAACCCACAACGCAAAAACCGGAAACGGCTCCGGAAGCGGAACCCGAGGCCGACGAGCGATCTCCGCTTCAGAAGCTGATAGATAAGTTCAAGTGAGCATCCACGATATATTCAGCGCTCAGGCGGAAGCTTGTACTTCGCTGGGCTCGCCATTCATGGGGCAACTCATGGCGCTATTTTCCAAGCGGCTGGAGTCGGGGCATGTGGTTGCAGATCATTTGATGAATTGGCCCGGAAACCCTGAGATTTTCGCAGATAACGCCCCTTTGCGGCTTGCAGGCGCACTTCATGCAATCGTGTTAAACGGTGGCGAACTCGCTAGATCATATCCGCCGCACAAAGTGGACGACGATGCACTTTGGGCGAATGTGAATACCGCAATACACGACCACACAGATCACATCATGAGGTGGTTGCGTTTCGCTCCACAGACGAACGAAGTACGCAGAAGTGCGGCCATTCTGGCGGCCATGAGTTTCTTGCAAGAACGGTCAGATACTGCGTTCGAGCTTTTTGAATTGGGCTGCAGCGGCGGATTGAACCTGCGTGCAGAACAATTCGCACTAACAACGCCTGTGGGTACCATTGGTCGTCACAACTCACTGGTAGAATTGAAACCTGATTGGTCAGGTGAGGCGCCTGCAAACTGCGAGCCTGTGGTCATTGGACGCAATGGTGTCGACTTGAACCCTTTGGATCCCGCCAACGCAGATGATGCCCTTCGCCTGCTGGCTTACCTCTGGCCGGATCAGCCGGACAGGCTTAGCCGCACGCGATCTTCCATCGAGATCGCCAGCAACAATCCGGCGTCGCTGGCAAAAGCCGATGCCGCAAGTTGGTTGGAGCGCGCGCTTGAAGTTGAGCCGAGGTCACAGCGCCTCGTGTTTCACACGGTTGCCTACCAATACTTTCCCGAGACGACCAAGCGCCGGGTCGAAGCCGCGCTTGAGAAAGCTGGCTCAAAAGCGACGCATGACTTGCCATTATCCCGGTTGTCGATGGAGGCAGATGGCGGGATTGGCGCGGCCTTGACGTTGACGCGATGGCCCGATGGGCAAACGATTTCACTTGGTCGAGCGGATTTTCACGGCCGTTGGATAAACTGGAAGCCCGAAAGTCTTTGAATCTACGCGGCTAGGCGCTAGTTGGATTCTTAACATCAAGGGAGGCCACCTGTGGAGAAAGAGCCGTCCATCAATGTCTTGGGAGAGAAGCTCGAGGCGTGTTCATCCGATCCTTTGACCGGTTTTTTTCGTGATGGGGCGTGCAACACATGCTCGGAAGACACTGGCAGCCATACCGTTTGTGCGATCATGACAGCCGAGTTTCTGGCTTTCTCAAAATATGTCGGAAACGATCTTTCAACGCCACGCCCCGAGTTTCGTTTTGCCGGTCTCAAACCGGGTGACTGCTGGTGTTTGTGTGCCGCGCGATTTCTCCAAGCTGCGGACGAGGGTGCCGCACCCAGCGTGCGTTTGGCATCTACCCACAGAGGCGCGCTGGACATCGTGCCGTTGGACGTTTTGATGGAGCACGCTGTCGAGAATTAGTCGTTCTCGTTCTCAATCAAGTCATCGATAAAAAGACTTAATAGCTGCGGTCGGCCAGAAACGCCCGCTTTTCGATATATGGCAGCTGTCTGCGCCTTAATGGTCCCTTCAGAGACGCCCCTCAGGTTTGCGATATCGGGTATTGAAAAGCCTTTGATGGCGAACATCGCGACATCCGCTTCGGCAGGCGTAAGGTCCCATCTTTTGAAACGCTCACGCAGAACATCGCCAAATGCGCTTTGCGCTATCCTTAACGCTTCCTCGGCAGCTGCGGATCGTTCACGCGCGCGTTTCAAAGCTAGGCCACCAAAAACAAACCCGGTGATCAATCCAACCGCAGCGGCGATTTCAACAATTTCATGGAATGTCCAATTCAACGTGGCGAACGGCAAACCAAGCACCGGAGCAAGAATATCAAACACAAAAAAGAAGGCCGAGAAGGCCTGAAACGCAAGCACGAGGTAAAGGAAGTATCGGTGGTTCACTGAGTGCTCTTGAACATGACTTTATGTACGAAAATCAATCGTCGTCATCATCATCGTCGTCGTCATCTTCGTCCTCGTCTTCGTCTTCGTCCTCGTCCTCGTCTTCCTCCTCCTCGTCTTCGTCCTCCTCATCCTCATCCTCATCCTCATCAAAGAATTCGATGTAGTCTCGAAGGATAAGGCCTGTCGAAGGGACAAATACGATCTCGCGTCTCTTCCACTGGTTTTCGCCCACGATCCGTGTGCGTCCCAGCCAAGTTCGTGAAATCCGGATCTCCGTGTAACCTTCTGTCTGCAATTCGGTCACCAAGCGGTCCTGCAAACTGGCACCTTGAGCCATCGCACTTGATGCGGTCACGGTCAAAAAGATTGAGATCAGAAGCGCGCGTATCATGGGTCACAAACTATCGAATTCGGCAGAGTTGAAAACGGTTTCCTTGTTTC
>JAPPOI010000017.1:3398-7256 GCA_028818055.1 Boseongicola sp. | reverse complement strand
TTCCATCACAAAGTACGTGCAGCCAACGTTTTTCAGTGCAGTCATGCTTGCCGGCCAGTCCATCGTGCCCTGCCCCACATCGGCCCAGCCGTCTTCGTCTTCGCACTCTCCCATTGGCGCGATGTCCTTCACGTGCGCTGCCATGAGACGATCGCCGTACCGATCAATTGTCGGAAATGGGTCCGCACCGGCTCGCACACACCATGCGACGTCAAATTCAAAGGCAAGATCAGGACCACCCTCGAGAATGTAGTCGATCGGATAGGCCTCAAGGCCGCTCGCATATTCGAAATCATGGTTGTGCCAACCAAACGCCAAACCCGCAGCCCGAAGTGGTGCGCCTGCTTTGTCGAGCCGCGCCCCGAACGCTCGCCAGCCGTCGGCATCGGTTGGGCGACTGTCGGCGTCCAGGTGCGGAACAAATGCGGCCTTAACACCAAGCTGATTGGCAATCTCGATGACAGCATCGGGAGTGTCTTCGACCATATCCAAGCCAACGTGCATAGTTGGCATTGAAAGGCCGTTGGCCTTCATATGCTGAGCGAGTTCAGCAACGGCAGCTGGGTCTGCCATGAGACCGCCATAACCTTCGACCTGTGCATAGCCAAGCTTGCCAAGCATCGATAACGTATCGGCAAGAGGTGGAAAATTCCGGGAGCTATAGAGCTGATAAGAGAAACTGGTCACAGTGTTTTTCCTTTGTAGAGCGGGCGGCAGGACCGACTTGGGATGGTTGCGACCCTCGGACTTGCCGCCCTGCGACTTTTCTTTTTGTTAAAGCCTGATTTCTGTCGATTGATCGAAGAGCGAGGCATCAACGGCAGAAAAGCCGATCTTTAATTCGTCTCCGATTTTGACCTTGGACTGACCGCTAATGCGGAGCCAAAACCGTTCATCTGAGAGGCGCGCCATTACGAGCGTGTCGGACCCCAGTGGGTCCACAACTTCAGCTTTGACAGTCAATTGAGTGTCACTGGCGTTGGCGGCATCGCCGATGGCCACGTGCTCGGGCCGGATACCAAACCATGCTGGGCCTTCGAATGGCTTCTCAAAGTCATAGCCCGATAGCGGCACAGAAACTCCGTGCGCGGTGAAAGTTCCGTTGGCAACAACACCTTTCAGAAGGTTCATCGCGGGTGAACCGATAAAGTCGGCCACATAAAGGTTTGCTGGCTTGGAATAGATTTCATCCGGGCTTGCCAACTGTTGGATGATCCCGTCTTTCATGATCGCGATGCGATCGGCCAATGTCATTGCCTCGACCTGGTCGTGGGTCACGTAAATCATTGTATTTTCAATGCGTTGGTGAAGCTGTTTCAACTCCACTCGCAGGTCGGCGCGGAGTTTCGCATCCAGGTTGGACAGCGGTTCGTCAAAAAGGAAGACATCCACGTCACGCACCAAAGCACGACCAATCGCGACGCGTTGACGCTGGCCGCCAGACAAGGCGGCTGGCTTGCGCTTCATGAGCGGTTCGATTTGCAGAATTTCGGAAGCACGGCTGACGCGTTCAGAAATCTCCGACTTGGGTAGTCCTGCGTTCTTCAGACCAAAGGACATGTTACCTTCAACGGTCATCTGCGGGTACAGAGCATAGGATTGGAAAACCATTCCAATGCCGCGCTCGGACGGTTCTTCCCAGGTCACGTTGCGACCTTTGATAAAGATCTGCCCGTCGCTGATCTCAAGAAGGCCGGCGATGCAGTTCAGCAAAGTCGACTTGCCGCAACCCGATGAGCCCAAGAGCACAAGAAACTCACCCTCATGAATATCCAGATTGAGGTTTTTCAGAACTTGCAATGAACCAAAACGCAGGTCGAGGTCCTTGACCGAGACAGAAACCGATTGCTTCGATGCCGCTGGCATCTCGAACTCGATATCGGCGTGTGTGGTTGTATTCCCCATAATATTATCCTTTCACCGCGCCAGCAGCGATGCCCCGGACAAAGAGACGTCCGGATATGAAGTAGATTGTGAGTGGAACAAGGCCGGTCAGAAGCGTCGCAGCCATGTTGACGTTGTATTCTTTCACACCCTGCACCGAGTTCACGATGTTGTTCAGCTGAACTGTCATCGGATAGGTCTCGGGCTTGGTGTAAATCACACCAAACAAGAAGTCGTTCCAAATACCGGTCACCTGCAAGATCATCGCGACCACGAAGATCGGCAAAGACATGGGCAACATGATCTTGAAGTAGATACCCCAGAACCCTGCTCCGTCGACGCGAGCTGCCTTGAACAGCTCTTCGGGTACGGATGTGAAGTAATTTCGAAACAGCAGGGTCAAAATAGGCATACCGAAGATGGTGTGCACGATGACCAGCCCCCAGATCGAACCCATCAACCTGAAATTGGTGCCGGTGACATCACCAATAAACCCACCTGTGTCCCGAAGAATGATCACGATCGGATAGATCATGACTTGGTATGGAATGAAGGCACCAAAGATCAGGATGGTAAAGAACGCTTCCGATCCCTTGAAGCGCCAGTTGACCAGTGCGTACCCGGACACCGACGCCACAGCGATCGAGACGATCACAGATGGAACGAGAATTTGGACAGAATTCCAGAACCCCCGGCTCAAGCCATCCCAATTGATCCCGGTACAGGCTTCCGACCATGCCTTAACCCAAGGTTGAAAGGTTACTTCCACCGGTGGGCTGAAAATGTTGCCGAGACGAATTTCCGGCATCCCCTTCAGCGACGTTACGATCATCACATAGAGCGGAAGCAGGTAATACAGGCAGACCACCAGAAGCGTGCCGTAAATGATGATGTTGGTTGACGAAAAGACTCGACGAGGCTTTGGACCACGGGCTTCTGTCACGGCGTTTGTGGTTGCATCAGCCATTCTTCTTGCCTCCAAATTCAAGGTACGCCCAAGGGATCAGGACAACGAGAACGCTGAGCAGCATCATTGTAGACGCAGCGAACCCAAGTCCGAGGTTTTGGGAGAAGAACATTTTCTCGATCACGTACTTTGCAGGAACTTCCGAGGCGATCCCAGGTCCCCCGGACGTTTGCGCCACGACCAAGTCGTAAACCTTGATAATACCCGACGCGATGATCACGATTGCAGTCACGAAGACCGGGCGCATCATCGGAATGACAATGAAAATGTAGGTCTTCCAAGCGGGAATGCCTTCGACGCGCGAAGCCTTCCAAATGTCTTCATCAATGCCTCGCATACCGGCGAGTAACAGCACCATCACGAAGCCGGAGCCTTGCCAGATGCCAGCGATGAGAATGCCGAAAATAACGATCTCTGCATTGTTCAACGGGTCGAATGCGAAAGATTCCCACCCCCAACTCCGGACGACGTTCTGAAGACCAAGCTGCGGGTTCAATATCCACTGCCACGCCAAACCAGTCACGACGAAAGACAAGGCGAACGGATACAGGATGATTGTCCGTATCGTGTTTTCGAACCGTATCTTCCGGTCCAGAAGAGCGGCCAGCACGAAACCGATGGTCAAACTCAGCGTCAAAGAACAAAAGCCGTAGATCGCCAGGTTTTCGATTGAGATTAACCAGCGGTTCTCACCCCACAGCCGTTCATAGTTATCGAGCCCCACCCATTTTTCCGGCGCCGGTAAAAGACGCGACCGGGTGAATGAGTGATAGATTGTCCAAATTGTACAACCAACGAAGATGACCAGCGCGACCAGTACCATCGGTACCGCCGCAATCTTGGAGGCAAGGTTCTTGAATAGACGCGACGGGCGTTTTGCCACTTCTGTCGCAGGTCCGGCGTCTGTCACCGCCATTTTGTCCCCCTTGGTGGCTGCTGGTAGGTCAAAGCGCCCCACCGAAAAGGGAAGCTTTGAGCTAACAGAGACTTGTTGGTGATTGAGCCGG
>JAPPOI010000017.1:0-3388 GCA_028818055.1 Boseongicola sp. | reverse complement strand
AGCCGGGCCCCTGCTTAAGCGCGAGGGGGCCCGGCCAGGAGGAAAGCTTAGTCAGCGTTCGCGATGATGTCGGCGTAACGCGCCTGGGCGTCTTCCACCGTGATGCTGGTGTCGTTCCAGAATTCAACCATCAGGTCGTTGATTTGACCGTCAGTGTCTGCCGAGAACGAGTTCACGCCATCAGGGAGAACGTTGCCAGCTGCAAGGATCGCGAGACCCTTCTTCATGCAGTCGTTGGCGGCCGAAAGATCAACATCGCCGCGAATTGGCAGCGAGCCTTTTTTCAGGTTGAACGCAACCTGAACTTCTTTCGAGATCATCAGCGATGCCAGTTCTTTCTGGGCAGCGGTGATTTCAGGATCGTCTGTCTTCGGGAAGTAGAACGCGTCACCACCTGTCGCGATGATTTCGTTCACACCAAGACCTGGCAGGCAGGTGTAGTCTTCGCCAGCAACCTGATTAGCCACCTGGAATTCACCCTGCGCCCAGTCGCCGTGGATTTGGCCGCCGGCTTTGCCGGTGATCACCAAGTTTGTCGCCTGGTTCCAGTCCTGAACGTTTGAACCCTCAGAGAGCAAACGCGCCGCTGCGAAAGCTTCGAAGACTTTCGTCATTTCAGCACTAGCCGCTGCGTCGGCATTCTTGTTTGTCAGAATGTCGACATAAAGATCGGTACCACCGACAGCAACCATGATGGCACCAAAGGCCAGGTTGGTCTGCCAGGACTGCTGGCCCATAGCGAGCGGAACAACACCGGCTTCTTTCAAAGCTGGAGCCGCATCAACAAACTGGAACCAGTCCGATGGGACGTCGAGGCCGGCTTTTTCGAACGCATCGTGTGAAAGCCATAGCCACTGCGGTGAGTGAATGTTGACCGGCACGCAGTAAACACGCCCGTCCAAAGTACAGGCGTCAAGCAAACGCACAGGGTTCACAACGTCAGCCCAGCCTTCAGCTTCAGCGACATCGGTCAGGTCCAGCATCAGCCCAGCTTCAACCAGTTCTTCCGCCTGACGGCCATGGTTCAGCTGAGTTGCGTGCATTGGGTCACCGCCAAGAATTCGGCTGATGATGATCGGACGCGCGGTTCCGCCGGAACCAGCAATCGCACCGTCGACCCATGTGTGTTCTGTTTCATTGAATGCTTTGGCGAACTCGGCGACTGCTGCGGCTTCACCGCCTGATGTCCACCAATGCGTGACTTCTAGTTCTACCGCCGACGCTGCACTTGCAGCACAAATAGCGGTCGAAGCCACAAGGGTTTTCATTAGATCCATAATTTTTCCTCCCATGATCTAAATCGTTTACGGACGACTTAAATCGATTTAGATTTGCAAATCAAGCTGGATATTAACTTTTTTTAACAGTAAGCAATTGGCAGACTCCTCTTCAGAGACCGGTTTGCAACCAACCCGCTCTGACCCCGAGAACCAACGGAAAACATTGGAAAAATGGCTGCGCGCGAAAAGACAAAGCGACCCAAGAACGAAACAGAAAGGCCAACGCTTAAGACGATTGCGCGCCTGTCTGGTTTGGCCGTTCCTACGGTCTCGCGCGCCCTTTCGAACGCTCCGGACATCGGCGATTCCACAAAAGAGCGAGTCAAGAGAATCGCTGATGAGATCGGTTATCGCCGCGACCGAACAGCACTAAGACTGAGAACCGGTAAGACCAACGTGGTGGCGCTTGTGATTGGCGCAAACACCGACGTGATGAACCACACAGCGCGCCTGATCTCTTCAATTGCGCTGGAGTTAAGGGGCACGTCGTACCATATGATCGTAACCCCATACTTCGAAGATCAGACGCCGCTGGACCCAATTAAATACATTGTGGAAACAGGTTCTGCCGACGGCGTGATCATCAACCGGATCCAACCTGACGATCCGCGCGTTGCTTATCTGAAAGAACACAATTTCCCGTATGTTCTTCATGGTCGGACGGCAAACTGCGAGAACGATCCCTATTTTGATTTCGATAACCGCGAGTTTGCAAAGGTCTGCATAGACGCTCTGAATGACCGAGGTCGCAAAAACATTCTTTTGATCGCACCGCTACAAGATCAATCATACGCGCTTGAAATGATTGCCGGAGCAGAAGACGCAATGAAGAAGCTGGGCGTCAAAGTGACAACTCTTACAGGTGCCACAAGTGACTCAGAATCCGAGGCTGTAACCGAAGCGGTCAAGGATGCCTTTGAAGTCGACCCTGAGATCGATGCAATCATCGCAGCCTCGCCCCCGGCTGCAATTGCGGCCACACTTGCTATTGAAAGTCTTGGCCATGATGTTGGCGATTCAGTAGACATAGTTTCGAAAGAGGCCATTCCGTTTTTAAAGGCATTCAGAAGCAAGATGTTGGTTGTTCATGAAGATGTATCGGAAGCTGGGAGCTTCCTGTCGCGGGCATTGATGCGGGCGATCGACCAGCCGGATGAAGAGCCGATGCAGCACCTCGCTCGTCCAGAACCGCTTAACCGCTCTTACGAAAACTAAATTCACAAAAACCCAATCCAAAAACACGTGGGAGGCGTCATGTATCTGGGTCTTGATCTTGGCACGTCGGGTCTGAAAGGGCTCGTCATCGACGAAAATCAGTCGATCGTCGCCGAGGCCTCAGCGCCGTTGACTGTAACGCGCCCGCATTCAGGCTGGTCTGAGCAAGATCCACAAAGTTGGATTGCCGCAGCCGAAAGCGTGCTCGATGAGCTGTCAGCCGGTGAGCACCTGCATGCTGTCAAAGGAATTGGGCTTTCAGGTCAAATGCATGGAGCTACGTTGTTGGCGGCGGACGACAGCATATTGCGTCCTTGTATCCTGTGGAACGATACGCGCTCTTCAGACGAGGCCGCAGAGCTGGACAACGATCCGGATTGGCGCGCGGTCAGTGGTAACATTGTGTTCCCAGGCTTTACCGCGCCCAAACTCATTTGGACCGCGCGCAATGAACCAAACGTGTTCGAAAAAGTATCTAAGGTGCTGCTTCCAAAAGACTATTTACGTCTATGGCTGACCGGCGAATACGTTGGCGATATGTCAGACTCGGCCGGCACATCATGGCTGGACACCGGGAAACGTGCTTGGAGCGATGTTCTTCTTGAGAAATCAGGATTGTCCCGGTCACACATGCCAGCGCTAGTTGAAGGCTCCGCGGCTTCGGGCCAACTGCGTGGGGAACTGGCCCAGCGCTGGGGAATGGGCACTGTTGTCGTGGCCGGCGGTGGCGGAGACAACGCTGCATCTGCCATAGGCATGGGCGTTGTGAACGCTGGGCAGGCATTTGTGTCTCTTGGTACCTCGGGCGTTTTATTTGCTGCAAACGACGGTTACCAGCCCGAAACTGAAACAGCGGTTCACACGTTCTGACATACGCTGACCAACACATCGCA
>JAPPOI010000107.1 GCA_028818055.1 Boseongicola sp. | reverse complement strand
GATCGATACAACCGGCCATGTTGTGTCTATTTCGTCTTTGTCTTGGTGAAGACCCATTTTGGCGCCTTCGCCATAGAAGTTGATCAGACAGGAATCAGGATCGCGGTGGACCCCGGATACCGTGCGCCAGACATCCAAAATGTTGCTGGGAATTTCAGGCCACGGATCGCCATCCGGGTGATGATCCGCATAACGGTATCCTTTGCGGTCTGTGAACCAACCAACATCCCCCGCTGACGTCATTCGGACTGACATCTTGAGTCCGCCGGGGGTTTGATATTGCCGAAAGGGTGCGGCCGTAGCGACCGCGCGAAGGTCGTCCAAAATCGCCGTCTGAGCCGAGTCGGACAGGAAGCCCGGAAACACTTTTGCCCCGTTTAAATCGACAGGATCGTGCGGAAGGTCGTCGAATAGAGGCATCACGTTGGCATTTCCTACAGATTCAGCCGCAAAGTCGCTTTTCCAACGCTTGCAGGTGCATTTTCACCTCCCTATATACCCCACGAAGCCGTGAACACCTGTTTCAAGGTGTCACATTCTTTTTGGGATGGACCTGATGGCGCCGAAATGGGCCGGGGTTCAAACATCGCCAAGCAAGAGGATTGGAAGAGCATGGGTAAAGTCATCGGTATCGACCTTGGGACCACCAACAGCTGTGTCGCTATCATGGATGGGTCGCAGCCCCGAGTTATCGAAAACGCCGAAGGCGCACGGACGACCCCCTCGATCGTCGCCTTCACCGACAGCGAACGCCTTGTCGGACAACCGGCCAAACGTCAGGCCGTTACAAACCCCGAGAACACAGTCTTTGCGGTTAAGCGCCTTATCGGCCGCCGCGTTGATGACGCCGAAGTGACGAAGGACAAAAATATCGTTCCTTACGACATCGTTGACGGCGGCAATGGTGACGCTTGGGTAAAAGCTGGCGGCGAGTCGTATTCGCCAAGCCAGATCAGCGCATTCATTCTTCAGAAAATGAAGGAAACTGCCGAGAGCTATCTTGGTGAGGAAGTCACGCAAGCGGTCATCACCGTACCTGCGTACTTCAACGACGCTCAGCGCCAAGCAACAAAAGACGCTGGCAAGATTGCTGGCATGGAAGTGCTGCGGATCATCAACGAGCCAACGGCTGCTGCGCTGGCTTATGGTCTGGACAAGAAAGAAACGAAGACAATCGCCGTCTATGACCTTGGCGGTGGTACGTTCGACATCACGATCCTTGAGATCGATGATGGCCTGTTCGAAGTGAAGTCGACCAACGGTGACACGTTCCTCGGTGGTGAAGACTTCGACATGCGGATCGTTAACTATCTGGCTGACGAATTCAAAAAAGAACACGGCGCCGATCTGACAAAAGACAAGATGGCTTTGCAGCGTCTGAAAGAAGCTGCGGAAAAGGCCAAGATCGAGCTTTCGTCGTCCACTCAGACCGAAATCAACCAGCCGTTCATCTCAATGGACGCGAATTCGGGAACTCCGCTGCACATGGTCATGAAGCTGACCCGTGCGAAGCTGGAGTCGCTTGTTGGAGACTTGATCAAAAAGTCGATCAAACCTTGTCAGGCCGCACTGAAAGACGCCGGTCTTTCAACCGGCGACATCGACGAGGTCGTGCTGGTCGGTGGTATGACACGTATGCCGAAAGTCATCGAAGAAGTGACCAAGTTCTTCGGCAAAGAGCCGCATAAGGGTGTGAACCCTGACGAAGTTGTTGCGATGGGCGCGGCTATTCAGGCCGGTGTTCTGCAGGGCGACGTGAAAGACGTTGTTCTTCTGGACGTGACACCTTTGTCTCTGGGCATCGAAACTCTCGGTGGTGTCTTCACCCGACTGATTGATCGGAACACAACGATCCCAACGAAGAAGTCGCAGATCTTCTCGACTGCTGAAGACAACCAGAACGCGGTGACCATTCGGGTCTTCCAAGGTGAACGTGAGATGGCAGCAGACAACAAGATGCTTGGCCAGTTCAATCTGGAAGAGATCCCGCCAGCACCACGCGGATTGCCTCAGATTGAGGTGACCTTCGATATCGATGCCAACGGCATTGTCTCGGTTCAGGCCAAGGACAAAGGCACCGGCAAAGAGCAGAAGATCACAATCCAGGCGTCTGGAGGTCTGTCTGACGATGAGATCGACGCAATGGTACGCGACGCGGAAGAAAACGCCGAGGCCGACAAGGAACGCAAGGACCTGGTCGAAGCGAAGAACGCTGCCGAGAGCCTGTTGCACAAGACCGAGAAAGACATCGAGGAGCACGGCGACAAGGTCGATCCTTCGACGGTCGAAGCAATCGAGCTGGCGTTGGCCAACCTCAAAGAACAGGTGGAAACCGAAGACGCGGGCAAAATCCGCGGCGGTATCCAGAACGTGACCGAGGCAGCGATGCGTTTGGGTGAGGCCATCTACAAGGCGCAAGCTGAAGCCGCTGGCGCTGCTGATGCGGATCCGGACGAGGAAGAGCCACGTGGTGTCGATGACGATATCGTCGATGCCGATTTCGAGGACCTCGACGGCGACAAGCGCGCCTGATCGGTAGCAATGTAATGCGATCCGGGCCGGCCTGAGACGATTAGGCCGGCCCGGGCGTTCCAAAAGGCGACGTACGATGTCTAAGCGCGATTACTACGAGCTTCTTGGGGTCTCGAAAGGTGCGTCCGCCGACGAGATCAAGAAAGCCTATCGCCAAAAGGTGAAGGCGCTTCATCCTGATCGCAACAAAGACAATCCTGATGCCGAAGCGCAGATGAAGGAAGTCAACGAAGCGCACGACATCCTGAAAGACGCCGAGAAGAAAGCAGCTTATGACCGTTTCGGACATGCCGCTTTTGATGGCGGCATGGGCGGCGGACCACGACCCGGCGGCGCTTATGGCGGCGGCGATTTCGCAAGCGCTTTTTCGGACGTTTTTGACGATCTCTTCGGTGACATGATGGGTGGCCGCCGCGGTGGCGGTGGTGGGCAGCGCGCGATGCGCGGCTCGGACTTACGTTACAATTTGCGCATTTCGCTCGAGGAAGCTTTTGCAGGCCTGCAGAAGACGGTTCAGGTGCCCAGCGCGGTTGAATGCGACACCTGTCACGGCACTGGCGCAGAAGGTGGAGCCGAACCAACAGCCTGCCCAACATGTGATGGAATGGGCAAAGTTCGCGCCCAGCAAGGCTTCTTCACTGTCGAGCGTACCTGTCCGACATGTTCGGGCATGGGCCAGATCATCAAGAACCCATGCAATACCTGCCGCGGGGCAGGCCGTGTCGAAAAGGACCGGTCGCTTAGCGTCAACATCCCTGCTGGCGTCGAAACCGGCACGCGAATCCGCCTTGCCGGCGAAGGTGAGGCCGGGATGCGCGGCGGGCCTTCGGGCGATCTTTATATCTTTATTGAGGTTGCCGAGCACGAATTGTTCCAGCGCGACGGCCCCCAGCTTTATTGCCGTGTTCCTGTGTCGATGACCTCTGCTGCCATGGGCGGCGACATCGAAGTTCCGACAATCGATGGCGGACGTAGCCGTGTGAAGGTTCCGGCTGGCAGCCAGTCAGGACGACAGATGCGTCTTCGTGGGAAAGGCATGCCTGCCCTTCGCGGTGGTCAAACCGGTGACATGTTCATTGAGCTTGCGGTCGAGACACCCGTGAACCTGACAAGCAAGCAGAAAGAGCTTTTGAAAGAATTCGAGAAGCTCAGCGAAGAAAACAACCCTGAAAGCACTGGCTTCTTCCGGAAGGTGAAAACTTTCTGGGACGGGATGAAAAGCTAACACCATTTCGAATGATTTGCGCCGTGAAGAACAGGCTTGCATTTTTTGACTTCATTACATAACAATATGGTTATCTAACGATTTGGTTATATAATGACTGAAGCACACCTTGATCACGTATTTGCGGCATTGGCCGATCCAACGCGACGCGCCATCCTAGTGCGACTTTCAAAAGGCAGCGCCACGGTTGGCGACATCGCAAAGCCGTTTGAGATGAGTCAGCCGGCTATTTCCAAGCATCTGAAAGTATTGGAAAACGCCGGACTGATCGAACGCGGCGTTGACCGACAGATGCGTCCGGCCACCCTGAATGCCGCACCCATGCAGGCAGCTGCAAACTGGCTCGAAGAGTTTCGCCAGTTCTGGGAAGGCAGTTTTGATCAGCTCGATCAATTGCTTCGGGCGATGAAAGATACTCAAAAGCGAAAGGACACAAGTTCATGAGCGATACACCAATTTATATCCTTGAACGCACTTTTGACGCCCCGCGCGAGCTGGTCTGGCGGACATTTACAGAATCTGAGCTGCTTTCGCATTGGTACGGCCCAGGCGTGGAAACGGTCATTCATGAACTGAATGTCACGCCCGGCGGGGTCTGGCTGAACGAAATGAAAATGGGTGAAAACTCATACTATCAGCGCGCCGAATACTTAGAAGTGGAAGCGCCCGGCCGACTGGTTTGGCTGCACTCGACAGCCGACGCGGAATGGAACATCGCTGACAATCCAATGATGCCAAACTGGCCAAAGGTCTTGATGACGGTTGTCACGTTTGAAGAAAACGATGGAAAAACCAATATGCGGCTGACTTGGGAACCACATGAGTCATCGCCAGAAGAGATAGAGGTTTTCAGCCAAGCCATTGCCGGCCTGGATCAAGGCTGGGGCAAAGGTATGGAGATGTTGGCCGAACTGCTTGAGAGCCTTCAGTCCGGATAGAGTCACACTCTGTTAACCACATTCGCGCTACCCAAATCAGATGGCTGGCGACAACGAACTTCGGGAACCACCCCTGCCCCTATTTGAGGGGCAGGAGCTTATTCTGACAGGCTCCAAGGGTAAGCTTCCATCTTACATCAAGGATCATCGAAAGCGCTTGCGCGAACGATTTATCGCGGGCGGTTCGGCGGCGATGCCCGATTATGAATTGCTTGAGCTTGTATTGTTCCGATCGCTTCCTCGGTGCGACACGAAGCCTTTGGCGCGGCGACTGTTGGAAACCTTCGGCGATTTCAATCGGGTCCTGTCGGCTCCACTGGAACGGTTGGTATCGGTGCGTGGGGTTGGCGAAGCGGTTGCTCTGGACTTGAAGGTGGTCGAGGCTGCCGCCCACCGGCTGGCGCGATCTCGCGTCCTGCAGAAGCAAGTGATCTCGTCATGGGACGCTTTGCTGGACTATTGCCGAACAGCTATGGCGCATCGCGAAGTCGAGCAATTTCGCGTTCTGTATCTGGACCGAAAGAATATTTTGATCGCCGATGAGGAGCAGGCCAGAGGCACCGTCGACCACGTGCCCGTTTATCCGCGAGAAGTTGTGAAACGCGCGCTGGAACTGAACGCTTCGGCGCTCATTCTGGTTCACAACCATCCATCCGGAGACCCGACCCCGTCAGAAGCTGACATTCTGGTCACTGAACAGATCGAAACCGCATCGCGCGCATTGTCAGTAACACTCCACGATCACCTGATCATTGGGAAGAGTGCAGAATTTTCATTTAAATCAGCTGGTTATCTTTAGTTTTCTTCAGCGGGAAGAGGTCTGACCCAAACTTCGACGCGTCGATTGACATGCCGCCCCCAATCCGTGTCGTCGCAGGCGATTGGAAGGGCTTCGCCAAATCCTTCGGCGGCAAAACCAACAGGCGGATTTCCAAGTTGGGCACGCACTGATGCAAAGGCGCTTTCCGCGCGTCGCTGAGACAGTCTGAGGTTTGGCTCAAGATCGCCCAGACTGTCAGTGAACCCAGCAAAAAGAAGCTCTTTGCCATCGAATTTCCCGTCGGCGATCGCTTCAGCCAATTGCCGGGCGTTTGATCTAGAAGGCGCATCAAGCGCGCTGGACCCGTCTTCAAACCGAAACGTAAGTGTAAGCCGCTCAGCTTCGACCAACGCACGGATCATCCGGCGCATATGCTCGATCGCCACTGGATCATCGCCCGCCGCTAGGACGGCGTAACCCAGTCGGTCGCCCTGATCGGCAAATGCGGTTCGTCCGATGGATTGATCGATCAAACCGGTCGAGCGGATGATCGGCTGCGCGTCATCCGACTTCATGAAAGCCACAAGATCTCGCAGCACGCGCGGAAGTCGCGCCGAATACCGTGTCAGGAAGATGGGATCAGTCAGCGGATAGTCTTCCGCTTTTAACGAAGCGGCCGTCGCTGGCATTGCGCGACCGCATGTTCCCGCAAGAATAAGCGGCGACGCATTTCCGATTCGTGACAGCGGCGCGACGCCCAGCGCGTTCGCTGAGCCCGCTACTTTGTCCGCAAGATCATCGACGTCCGCAATGCGTGTAGCCTCGGAAGGGCTAAGCAACGGTCGATCCGGAAACAGTCGATCAAATCCAAGGAGCGGCTCGGGAAGAACAAGATCAATGTCCCGCGATCCGGTCGGTGCACCGACGGCCATCCAATCCGGCCATGCCTTCAAGCGCCCTTCCAGTATCAAGCGCAGCGTCTCGACCGGCATAAGCGCAAGATCATTCTCGGGCGATACAACGACGACAAGAGCATCCAAGGCGATCACGTCGGCAAGCGCGCCTTCATCAGGTTCGCCACGTCGAACACCAAGATCCGGGCGCCGGGCATCAGACAAAGCCTCAATCCTGGCGACCATTTGGTCGGCTTCGATGTCCGACAGTCGCCAAATGATGTGATCGTCAGCGATAAACTCTTCTGAAAACGCAAAGCCTTCGGCGACAGCGAAACCCGACACCAGCGGCGCCACAAGTTCGGTCAACAGATCGAGTGATCCAACAATCACGGCTTCGGCAAGAAGCGCTTCCGCCGGAGGGCACCCTGGCCCTTCGCATGTCACGTTGCCACCGTCGAGCGTCACAGGGCCGAATTCAGTTTCGACCCGAAACAATTCACCTTCGTATGAGATCAACTCACCTTCGACTGTCAATTCGCCGTCAAGCGTCGTCAGCACAACTGACTGGTCTGAAGATTGCGCGCTGGCAATGGTCGCTGTGGCAACCAGTATCAACAAAAATCGAGTAAGGAATCCTGTCATGTGGCAGCTACCGGGTCCCTAGTGCTGTGCCAATCTTAGATCCCTAAAGACATTCTTGAGAGAAATAATATCGCCGATGCGATCACATCCGGGCATGGCGATCGATACCTTGCTTGAAATCATTCCGCCAAGCGGATCGGTCTGCAGGGCGACCGCCGTCACGTTCTGGCCGCATGACTCTTTGGATACCGCGCCCTCAGCGATGATCCGAACGGCGCCCTTTTTCAAACTCCCGGCCTTGGGGAAAGTGTAGATTTCGGCGGTTTGCCCAGTTCCGTCGCCCAACACCGACAAGTATCCACC
>JAPPOI010000172.1 GCA_028818055.1 Boseongicola sp. | reverse complement strand
TTTTCAAGCTGACGCATCCGCACCGCATTGGACAAAATCGTTAGCAAACGCCTATGGTCAAAGTGTTGTTCCAATAACGAATAGGCCCCTCCCTGTATAGCGTCTACTGCCATCGGGATATCCCCATGCGCTGAAATGAGAATAATTGGTGCGGCCGAGACGTCTCGAGCCTTTGACAAGAATTCCAGGCCACTCATGCCAGGCATACGCACATCACACAGGACGGCATCTCTTTGCCTCTCCGTCAGAGTGGACAGCGCTTCTTGACCGTCTTTTGCAGAACTGACCTCGAAATCAGCGGTCTCCAAAAGGTGAGTCAGCGACACACGCATTTCTCGGTCGTCATCAATAATCAGAATGGACCCTTTGGTCATGGTTTGCCTCTCTCAACCAACGGCAAAGTCACGATAAATTCGGCGCCACCGGAATTGGAATCACTCACGCTTAATTCTCCTCCGTGTGAAACGATGATCTCAGCCGTGATCGAAAGCCCAAGACCCATTCCAACCCCCGACGGTTTCGTACTGAAAAATGGTTCCTGAAGCTGGTCAATTGAAGCGCCACCGAGGCCGGGTCCATTGTCGGTAATCGTAATCTGTGCCCAGCCGTTCGCCTGCTTTGCCCGAATGACGATCTTCGGATGATGCGTTCCCTCTAACGCCTGAACTGCGTTCCGGATCAAGTTCACAAAGGCCTGCTCGAGTTGAATGCGTTGTGCTTCGACAAGCAAATCAGGATCGACATCGACCTCTAACTCCACCGATCCGCTTTCAAGGTCATGCTGAACCAACGCGAGTGACTCTTGAATGCATTGTTGCAGAAGTGCAGGCTCGAGCTCTCGCGCTCCTTCGCGCGCAAAAAACCGAAGCTGCCCGGTGATGGAATCCATTCGATCCGCAAGGCGCTTCAGATTATCTGATGTCTCGCGAGAGGTAATTTCATTTCCCAACTCTGCGGCGGCCAAATGGGTTTTCAATGCTGAAATTGGCTGACCCAACTCATGCGTCACCGAAGCAGCCAACTGGCCAAGTGCCGCAAGTTTCGAGGTTCTTTTCAACTCATCCTGCGTTTCCTGAAGCCGCGCATTGGTTGCAATCAAATCTCGACGGTGGTTCTGCGAAACCTCAAGTGCAGCGGCAATTCTTTGTGAGCGTAGGTAGGTTGCAAACCCGATGAGAATGGCGATCAGTGTGCCAAGAAGACCAGTTGCCACCAGCGTTTGGCGCAGCACGGAAGCCTCTGGCTGCAAAAGGTAAACCGTCCATCCACGCCAATCAGACGCACCGCTTGCCACAAGATATGTTCGTCCATCAACTGCAAGCGTTCCCCTCGAAACTTGCGTGGCGTCAAGCCGCTCCAATGGTTCGTTGCCAAACTGGCGGCTTCCTCGAATGGACTCCCTAGTTGCCTCCGGCAAATCGTTCAACGTTTGGTAAAGCCAGTCGGGTATGGACGACAAAACGACAATTCCATCGCCATTGACGGCAAAGACATGGTCGCCACCACTTTCCCATGACGCTTGAAGTTCACTCACGTCCAACTTGATGGCCATGACGCCGATGGGTGTCCCGTTCGAGTCTGACATCGGTTCGGCCACGAAGTACCCGGGTCGTCCAGACGTTGCTCCGATCGCAAAATAATCGCTGCGGTTTCCATTCAAAGCATTCTGAAAGTAAGGCCTGAACCCATAGTTTTGTCCGACAAAACTGTAGGTTTCGCCAGAATTTGATGATGCTACGACCAGCCCGGTCGTATCCATAACATAAATTGCTTCCAGCTTGGCTTCGTCAGCGAACCTTCGAAGAGTTTCGTTGACTTCATCGGTCGATACCCCTGAGAAGGCAGCGCGGAGTTCCTCGCTACGCGCAAGGATGTAAGGCAAGTGCTGATGCTGACGCAAAGCCTCGTTCAACGATCGTTGATACAGGGACAGCCTGTTTTCTGCGTCTGCCTGTACTTGCCGTTCAAAAAACCTTAGAGATCCGAAAAAGACCGCAGAAGTCACTAGCAGGACTGTCAGAACCAATACAAAAACGATGGTTCTGCGCATGCGCGTTGGGTCGGCACCATGAAATTCTGGTCGGGAATCGGCCACCATTATCGCTCCTCCGTCGGTAGTTCACGGCGGATTCCCCAATTTGTAAACAACTGCAGTCGATACAAAAAAAGCCTACCCTGCGGAATTCCGCAGAGCATTCATCCCATAAGACGGCCCATGTTCTGGCAAATCACAATAGATTTTTGGAATGAGCGAAGCGCGAGCTTTTCTACTTTATGAACCCAGAAAGCTATCGACCTCTGCACGCGTCGGCATGGACGCGGCCGCACCGGGACGCGTTACTGAAATTCCAGCCGTTGCACATCCGAAACGAACGGCTGCTTCAGAGCCCTTACCTTCCGCCAAGGCGACCGCAAAACCGCCATTGAACGCGTCGCCGGCAGCGGTTGTTTCAACAACTTCTCCAGCGGCTGTGGCTTCGACATGCAGCGTCTCGTTTCGCGACCGGAGAAGCACACCGTTTTCCCCAAGTGTGATCAAAGCTGTGCCAACACCCAATTCCAATAACGCGTCTGCGGCACGCTCCGCCGACGACAGATCGCTCACCACAATGCCTGTGAGCCCTTCCGCCTCGCTTTCGTTTGGCGTGATGTAGTCACACAACGGGAAAGTCTCTTTGGGCAACTCGGTCGCGGGTGCCGGGTTCAAAATTGTGAATGCCCCGGCTGCATTCGCCATCTGCAAGCCTCTAATCGCGGCATCCATCGGTTGTTCAAGCTGCGTCAGGAAGACCGAGGCGCCTTCGATTAGATCAGAATTCTCTTCGACGTCTTCCTGCGAGATCTCGCCGGCCGCTCCGGGACAGACGATGATGGCGTTATTGCCCGTCGTTTCTTCGACAAAGATACTTGCAGCTCCCGTTGGAACCTCACCAAGCTGACGTATCACAGGTGAAACCCCAGCATCTTTCCATGTTTGAAATGCCAGATCGGCAAACACGTCTCTGCCAAGCCGCGAGATAAAATGAACGTCTCCGCCGGCACGTGCGGCAGCCACCGCTTGGTTCGACCCCTTGCCGCCTGGACCCAAAGAGAAACTGTTCCCTACAAGCGTCTCCCCCATGACCGGCGCCCGGTCTGCACGAAATGTCGCGTCAGCCGCGAATATTCCAAGAACAACAATGCGACCTGTCATTTCGGTCCTCCCCAAGCTCGGCGACACCGCACCATATTCACGTGCCGGTCACAGCACTATTTGGACATCCTTCTTTCTGGAACGACTGGACGCAAGTAAGAACCTTGTTTCAATGGAGCGGTCAAAAAAGCCCCGCCCGGTATGGGCGAGGCGAACTCTTTCTCTTGGCACAATGCTCGCGAGCACAATCAAGCTAATCGGCGTTTACTAAATTTCGCTTAATTTGATTCAAGATGAAGCTAAAGACCGTCAAAAGCGCAAAGTGCGTGTACGTCCATTCCCAAGTTCTCAAGCTTTTTGCGCCCGCCAAGTTCGGGCAGATCGACGATAAATGCGCATCCTACAATGTCGGCTCCCAAGCGTTCCAAAAGCTTTATGCCTGCTTCTGCGGTACCACCCGTTGCCAAAAGGTCGTCCACAACTAATACCTTTTCACCCGCATCGATGGCATCGTCATGAACTTCCATCACGGCTTCACCGTATTCGAGTTGATAGTCTTGGCTAATGGTCGTGCCCGGCAGTTTTCCTTTTTTGCGAATAGGAACAAAGCCGACAGACAGCTGATGCGCAATTGCGCCGCCAATAATGAAGCCCCGCGCCTCAAGGCCCACGACTTTGTCAATTTCTTCGCCCGCGTATGGATGCAATAACTGGTCGACGCAGATGCGAAATCCACGCGGATCGGCAAACAACGTCGTCACGTCCCGGAACATGATACCGTCATGCGGGAAGTCGACGATTGTTCGGATATAGTCTTTGACGGTTTTCTTCCGGTTTTCCATCCATCACCCTTTGCGTTGCGCCCGACGCATCAGAACGACAAGATCGACGATATGGCAAGAGAAGTTGGTGAACAAAAGGGATGGTCCCGCCGCAACGCCCTACTTATTGGCTTGGGTTTAGTAGCCGTTGCCGGTGGGTGGCAGCTTTGGTTGAAACGACCCCGCCCGTTTAGTTTCCAAGCAATTCCGGGTTTGCCAGACTGGCGCATGTTGGAATTTGACGGTCTTTCAGTGAGCAGTGGCAGTGCGACCAGCGCTATTTTTGCAGGGTTGGAAGCAGACGGCGACAACGTTGCGCCTCTTCCAGTAGGCGATCTATGTGACACTCTTTTCCAGAACCCTGAACAAGGCGTGCCCATAGCACTTTTCTCAGATTTCTTCTGCCCATATTGCCGCGTTCTCACTGCACGCATGGCTGACAGGATAAAGCGTGGTACTTCCGGAATTGCCGTAACATGGCATGAATTACCTTTGCTGGGTCAATCATCAGTCATCGCCGCAAAAGCTGCGCTCGCTGCCGACAATCAAGGCGCGTACCCGGAATTCTCGACGAAACTGATGCAATCACCATTTCGACCTTCGCCGCAATTTCTTGCGCAGATTGCGGAGGCGACGGGAATAGACGCCGAAACTCTTTTGTCAGACATGGAAAGCGCTGACGTTCAGAACAGACTGACGGCAAGTCTGGCAGCTTCGAAAACACTTGGAATCTGGGCAACCCCTGCAATGGTCGTCGGCCGTACAGTCGTCATGGGGCAAATCAGTGATGACGAGCTGGACACATTGATCGAGATTGAAGCCGGAGCACAGTCGATCTGTTAGCCCTGCAACATTCGCCCAGCCACGGCGTCGAGCTTGGCCACAAGCTCGGGATCACGCGCATTGGGCTGTGTCAGAATTGCGAACTCCAATGCTCTGTCGCATCCGTGCGGACAGGGTTCCCGATTTGGACCGAGCAATTCGGGTAGCTGTGCGACCAGGCTCTTCGCGTTTTCAGCATTCCCCATCAAAGTCGCAATGATTTGGGTGACATCCACTTCACCGTGTTCTGGATGCCAGCTGTCGTAGTCGGTAATCATCGCCACGGATGCATAGCAAAGCTCGGCTTCGCGCGCGAGTTTGGCTTCAGGCATGTTTGTCATGCCAATAACGTCGCAACCCCAGCTTTCGCGGTACATCTTGGATTCCGCGAGCGACGAAAATTGAGGCCCCTCCATCGCAAGATAGGTTCCGCCACGATGAACGTTCACCCCAGCGCCTTTTGCTGCAGTTTCGCATGCATCCCCCAGACGCGGGCATGTGGGATGGGCAACACTGACATGTGCGACACACCCGGTACCGAAGAAGCTCTTTTCGCGCGCAAACGTGCGGTCGATGAATTGATCGACAATCACAAAATCGCCAGGCGCCATCTCTTCTCGGAATGAACCGCAAGCAGACACGCTGATCAGGTCAGTTACTCCCAGACGCTTCATGGCATCGATATTGGCGCGATAGGGCACGGTCGTTGGCGAATGGACATGGCCGCGACCGTGGCGCGGCAAAAACGCCATTGCGACACCATCAAGCGAACCTGTCAGGATTTGATCCGAAGGAGTTCCCCAAGGCGTTTCAACAGTCTTCCACGTTGCGTTTTCCAAACCGTCGATGTCATAAACGCCGCTGCCACCGATCACGCCTATCATCGTGGTGTCACCCATTCGTTTCTCCGTCCAAATTTTCAGGAAGTTCAGCCTTCCTTAGAAAACAAGCCAGTTAACGCCCGCTGAACAAGGCGTGTGACGCGTGGACGCTCTGTGGTTCGAAACGGCATCGGACGGCACACATCCATTGCAGCAATACCGACGCGCGCGGTCAATGCACCATTGACCAATCCCTCGCCAAATCTTCGTGAAATCTTGCTGAGAACATGGCCACCCCCGATCGACCCAATAAGATCGTCACCAACCGCTACCGCACCCGTTGCGACCAAATGGGTCAGCACCGCGCGAGTCAAACGCCATGACCCCAATGTACCGGAGCGGCCGCCATAGATCTCGGCGATCCGTCGGATCATTCGGATGTTGGCAGTAAGCGCGGCAATGATGTCTGCGAAAGCAAGCGGCACCAATGCAGTGACCGTAGCTACCTGGCGCGCCGCTGTTTCGACTTCACGGCGCGCTAAGTCATCCAGCGGCTTCAGAAGCGTGTCTTCTGTGGCTCCCAAAAGTGTCTCAACATCCAGCGTTTCGCTAGAAACAGTATTCAGCCGATCGCGCGCCCAGCGCATGTCTTCGCGCCCGGCATAAAGTGATGAAACCCTTGACGACATCGCACGCGCCGCATTCAAATCGCCAGTCTCAGCCGCTCTTTCGACATCGTCCCGAAGTCCGTCGATCTTTTTCAAACGAGCCAGAGCCGCCCATTCCTTGACCAAAATCGCCAAACAAATTGCTGCAAACACGCCCAGCAAGCCAACCGATATCCAACCTAGGACAGGATTACTGGCCAACATTGCCGTCACTGCATTCCAAGCGGCGACTGACGCAAAGAAAACGATTACGACCCCCAACGCCTGCCAGAACCAGATGAACAGACGCGACGGGCGACGGGATGCAAGGGTTGCCATCGTCTGCATAGTGTGACCCGTCGGAGCATCAGGCAAATCGACGACCGGCGGTGCCTCGGCAGGATTCTCAACCTGTTCGTCGGCGTTCAATTCGATGACCAAAGGGGCGTCTTTATCAGTCATAACCTGTCTCCGATCAGGAACTCTGCTGCGCGATCTAATCGAATATGGGGCGGGCCTTCGCCCGGTTTTAGATCAACGGACTGAGGCAAGAAGGACATGATCTTGTAGTCCGATGTCAGCCACTCATCACTTCCTTCGCGTGCAGGGTTCAGAACTTTCGAAGGATCATCCGGTAATCTTCCCGGAAACAGGGCCGCACGTTTGCCGGTATCGGCAAGCACTCCGTTGACCACACCAAGCGGCTTGCCATTCCGGTCAATCATATCCTCAGTTGTTGTGCGCAATGAGGCTATGGCCATGGCTGCGGTCTGCGCGCCCGCGAAGTCGGCGCGCGCCTTTGCATCGGTCAGTAAAGCTTCGGTCACAGCAGCCAATTGCTGGTGTTGGGTGTGGTGCAGATAGTCTGACTTTGTTGCGGCAAACAGGATTTTCTCAACCCGCCGACCTAGAAAAAGCGAAGCCAGAAAAGCGTTTTGCCCTGGGCGGAAAGCAGCAAGGATGTCGGCAAGCGCGACCCGCATATCTTCGACCGCCTTGGGGCCCGAATGCAACGCACCCAGAACATCGACCAACACGATCTGCCTATCGATC
>JAPPOI010000276.1:5635-7312 GCA_028818055.1 Boseongicola sp. | reverse complement strand
GTTTTGTGATCGGTGGTGCGCTTGGCAATGTCATTGACCGGGTCATCTATGGGGCTGTCGCAGACTTTTTGAACATGTCGTGTTGTGGTTTTGACAATCCTTGGTCCTTCAACGTTGCAGATATTGCGATCTTCGTTGGCGCTGCAGGATTGATTCTGTTTTCCGGCAACTCTTCAAAGGACAGTGACGCAGCCGGTAAAGCAGGCTAGAAAGTCAGAGCATCGGGATATGAAGGGGCATTTCGTGCGAGCGGTATCTTTGTTGATAGCATTGCTGTTGGTGGCGGCCTGCGGTCGTGGCAACGACGAGCCGAACCTTTTGAACATTCGCCAAGATCGCGCGGATGGCCCGGATGAGTTTTCTGTACTGCCAACAAAACCTTTGCAGCTTCCGGAAGACTTCACTGCTTTGCCCTCGCCAACGCCAGGTGGCAGCAACCTGACCGATCCTACGCCAGAAGCAGACGCCATCGCCGCCTTGGGCGGGAATGCCAGCGTTTTGTCACGCGCATCGACGGATGGAGCGCTGCTGGCATATGCCGGGCGGTACGGAGTGGACCCGTCGATCCGATCGCGGCTTGCTGCAAGTGACCTTGAGTTCCGACGCAACAATGATGGCCGGTTCTTGGAACGACTTTTCGGGACAAATGTGTACTTCCAGTCGTACGAGTCGCAGTCTTTAGACCAATACGCCGAACTTGAGCGACTGCGAAGGTTGGGCATTCGTACGTCTTCAGTCCCGCCTGAGCAATTTAACTGATTCACGCAAAAGCTCACAACCTCGTGGCCTGCGCTTGATCCTGCGCCGTTAAGCGCTCAATTCTAGGCAAATAGGAAATATGGGAGTGGTCATGCGCCGCATTCTTTCGGTTATCGCACCTTTCGCCTTTTTGTGGACTGGAATGGCACAGGCGGCGGAAGTGTCGTCTTTCGAATTGGACAATGGCCTTGAGATCGTGGTGCTAGAAGACCACCGAGCTCCAGCCGTTGTACATATGGTTTGGTACCGTGTTGGAGCTGCTGACGAGCCGCTCGGCAAATCCGGGATCGCTCATTTCCTCGAGCACTTGATGTTCAAGGCCACAGACGAACTCGAATCCGGTGAGCTGTCGGATACCGTCGCTCGCAATGGTGGCAGCGACAACGCGTTCACAGCTTATGATTATACCGGGTATTTTCAGCGTGTTGCGGCTGATCGGCTGGAACTAATGATGCAGATGGAGGCAAGCCGCATGGACGGCCTTGCCCTTGTGCCTGAAGACATCGCCACAGAGCGTGATGTGGTGATTGAAGAACGAAATCAACGCACAGAGAACGACCCGGGCGCGCTGTTCGCCGAACAGCGCCGTGCCGCCCAGTATCTGAATCATCCCTACGCCATTCCGATCATCGGCTGGAAGCACGAGGCGCATAATCTGACACTTGAGGATGCCGTCGAATTCTACAAACAGCACTACGGGCCAAACAACGCGGTCTTGATTGTAGCGGGCGATGTTGAACCCGAAGAGGTTCTTTCGATGGCGCAAACCCACTATGGATCAATTGCGCCAAACCCAAATGTGAAGGTGCGCGACCGCGTCGTCGAGCCACCTCAGTTGGCCGAGCGCCGGCTTGAATTCACCGATCCTCGGGTTGCGCAGCCATACGTCATCCGAACTTATCTTGCCCCAGAACGGGA
>JAPPOI010000276.1:0-5625 GCA_028818055.1 Boseongicola sp. | reverse complement strand
TGGCCGAGCTTCTGGGCGGTTCTGGCACCACCTCACACTTCGCAAAGAAACTTCAATTCGAGGAGCAAAAGGCAATCTACTCCTCGGCCTTCTATTCCGGCCAATCGCTAGATGACAGCACGTTTGGGCTGGTCATTGTGCCGACAGAAGGCGTTTCGCTTCAAAAAGCCGAAGAGGCGATGGATCTGGCCGTTGTTCAGTTCATGGAAGAAGGCGTGAATTTGGACGACCTGAACCGGATAAAGATGCAAATTCGTGCGTCTGAAATCTACAGTCAGGATGATATCGCGACGTTGGCGCGCGTTTACGGATCAGGTTTGACAAGCGGCTTGACCGTCGAGGACATCAAAGCATGGCCCGACATTCTCGAAGCCGTAGACGAGGAAGACATTTTGGCTGCCGCGGAAATGATCTTTGACCGCAAGAAGGCTGTAACAGGATGGTTGATGCCGGAAGGTTCCGAGGAGGCAACGCAATGATCAGAGCGCTTATAGTATTTGCGGTGTTTGCGGTAGCCACACCTCTCAAAGCAGCTGTCGAAATCCAAGAGGTCACTTCGCCAGGAGGCATTAAGGCTTGGCTGGTCGAGGAAAGGTCAATTCCGTTCTTGGCCCTGGAAATACGCTTCAAAGGCGGTGCCGGATTGGACCCGGACGGCAAACGCGGGGTTACGAACCTGATGACCGGTTTGATCGAAGAGGGCGCAGGCGAACTGGATGCGCGAGCCTTCGCCGCTGCGCGCGATGCACTTGCAGCCAGCTATGAATTTGATGTTTGGAACGATGCGCTCAGCATATCCGTCCGTTTCCTGTCAGAAAATCGGGATGAAGCGGTTGCGTTGCTTCGCGAAGCTTTAGTGAACCCTAGGTTCGACGAAGATGCTGTGGAACGCGTCCGCGCTCAGGTCCTTTCCATCATCAAGTCGGATGAAACTGACCCGAACTCGATCGCGAGCCGGACATTCGGACAAATGGTGTACGGAGATCACCCGTACGGCAGTTCGGTTGACGGGACGATTGAAAGCGTGACGGCACTTACCCGTGACGATGTAGTCGCCGCGCACCAAGCGACTTTGGCGCGCGACCGTATCTATGTTGGAGCGTCGGGTGATATCTCGGCTGAAGAACTCGGACTTCTGCTCGATGACTTGCTTGGCGATCTTCCTGCAACGGGCGCGGAGCATCCTGGTGAAGTCGCGCCGAACGTGAACGGCGGTTTGACGGTTGTCGAATTCGAGACGCCCCAATCCGTTGCATTCTTTGGACACGAAGGCCTTCCGCGGGACGATCCCGACTTTTTCGCAGCTTTTGTCGCCAATGAAATATTTGGTGGCAATGGTCGTCAGTCGCGGCTTTCCTTTGAAGTTCGTGAACAGCGCGGACTGACATACGGTATCGGTTCATACTTGGTTAACTACGACGACGCCGACATGCTGTTGGGTCAATTTGCGTCTGCAAATGATCGCGTAGCAGGTGCGATCGACGTTGTTAAAGAAGAATGGGCGCGCATCGCTTCTGAAGGGGTCACTGAAGAAGAACTGGATGAAGTGAAAACCTATCTGACCGGGGCATACCCTTTGCGTTTTGACGGGAATGGGCCGATCGCTCGGATTATGGTTGGCATGCAAACTGTCGGCCTGACGCCCGACTACATAACGACGCGCAACGATCGCGTGAATGCTGTCACACTTGAAGACGTTCGCCGTGTGGCCAAACGGATTTTTAAGCCTGAAGACCTTCAATTTGTTGTCGTTGGACAACCTGAAGGGCTCCCAAGCAACTAGCGCAAAAAAAGGCCGTGCAAGCACGGCCGTCCAGTCAGGGAGGAACTGTATTTGGCGGGCAAACTTGCCTCAGCCAGAAACTGCAAAACAAAACACGTAAATAAATCTTGGATTGACCTTACACTGAATTCTTTGTCGTTGGTTAATAACGTTCGTTTCCGAATTAATGCTGTGGCATATTTGCGCCAATCGCACTGGTGGATCGACTGGAAAAGGCGCTAAGCTGTTGAAATCGAAACCCTCGTTGGGAGCGCGCGGAATTGAGTTTTCAAACCGATATCCCTGAAATTGCACTGTCTTGGCTGAATGAAGGCAGACAAATTGCTCTGGCGACCGTTCTTCAAACCTGGGGATCGGCACCACGGCCTGTTGGTTCCCAGCTTGTCATTGATGCTAACCAAGCCTTTGAAGGATCGGTGTCAGGTGGCTGCGTCGAAGGCGCGGTCATCTTTGAAGCGGCAGACGCGATTGAAGATGGGAAAAACCGCATTCTTTCCTTCGGCGTCAGTGACGACGAAGCGTTTTCGGTTGGTTTGGCGTGTGGCGGAGAAATTGAAGTGTTGGTCGAACCCGTGGGTATCGGTCAAGGCATACCCGCCGCCATTTTAACCGATCTGGTAAATGCCCGCGAAACTCGTACGGCCATCACGCTCGAAACAAATCTTGTCACTTGGGATCGTGTGCTGCGGCAAAGAGATAGAAGTGATGAAGCTCTGGAGCACGGTTTTCTAAACGACAAGTCGAAACGCGACGGAGACATGTTTCGCGCCGTACACAATCCTCCGCTGAGGTTGGTTGTCGTGGGGGCGGTTCACATTGCTCAGCCTCTCGTGAAGATGGCGCGATTGGCAGGTTACGACGTGAAAATGTCGGACCCCCGTGACAGCTTTGCTTCGGCTAGCCGTTTTCCTGGAGAAACCTTTCTTGATGGTTGGACGGACGAAGCGCTGGAGAATTTCGGTTTGGACGCCAGAACGGCAGTTGTAACGCTGTCTCATGATCCAAAAATTGACACGCCTGCGCTTGCAGTTGCCTTGAAAAGCGAAGCTTTCTACATCGGAGCGCTCGGTTCCAAAAGAACCCATGCAAAACGCGTGTCCGCACTGGAGGCAGAGGGCTTTTCGGCCAGCGAAATCGCTAGGATCGACGGTCCGGTCGGGGCGGATATCGGAGCGATGTCACCGGCAGAGATTGCCGTTTCCATTATGGCAGAGATGACCGAGCGCCTACGAAGACCTTCAAGTTGGCCCGGTAAGAAATCATGAAATTTGGAGACATCGCCGTAGCGAATGCCGAGGGCGCCATTTTGGCCCACTCGGTGGCTGTCGAGAACGGGCGATTGCGAAAGGGCCTTGTGCTTGGACCCGCAGAAATTGACCGCCTCAAAGAGTTTGGGATGGAGCGGGTGGTGGCCGTCCAATTGGAACCAGATGACGTCGTCGAAGATAAAGCAGCCGAGCGCATAGCGAAGTGCTTGATTGCTCCTGGCCTATCCGCGGAACCGGTTTCAAACGGCAGGGTGAATATCATCACGCAGTCGCCCGGATTGATACGGGTGGATGAAACGACTGTGCATGGCTTAAATCGTATCGACGAAGGTCTTTCATTGGCGACATTGCCTGACCTGATGAAGGTCGATCGTGGCCAGCTTGTCGCCACCGTAAAAATCATCCCGTATGCGCTGCCAGAGGCTGTGCTTCGTGCAGGCGAAAAGAGTTGCCAAAGCTCGCCAATAGCTTTGAAACCTTTTCAAGGCGGCTCGGCGAGCCTGATCATGACAAGAACTCCCGGCTTCAAAGACTCGTTGCTGGAAAAAGGTCGGTCAGTGGTCGCCGAACGGCTATCGGGTATCGGTTATGGCCTTGGTGAGACCAAGATCGTCAAACATGAAGCAAATGCGGTTGCGGACGCGCTGGCGGCTTCGAAGACCGATCTCACGCTTATTCTCGGTGCGTCTGCAACGTCTGATCGGTCCGATGTCGCTCCTGCTGCTGTCGTGCAGGCGGGTGGCAGGATCGAACGTTTCGGGATGCCGGTTGATCCAGGTAACCTGCTGTTCTTGGGATCGATTGGCAATAATCCCGTCGTTGGGTTGCCCGGTTGTGCAAGGTCGCCTGCCTTGAATGGTGTCGATTGGGTTTTGGAACGTTTGTCCGCAGGAGTACCGATCACAAGCAACGATATTGCTGCCATGGGCGTCGGTGGGCTTTTGAAAGAGATGCCAGGCCGCCCTCAACCTCGCCGTCCCAAGTCGTAACTTGTCGTGCGGAGCGAGGTTCTGACATTCACAAAGAAGGGGCTTTATTGCGAAGCGGGGGGCTTTTTCGTTGATCCGTGGCGGCCAGTTGAAAGGGCACTGGTAACACACGGCCATGCGGACCACGCGCGTGCAAGCATGGGGACTTATCTATGCACCGCATCCGCTGCGCCGGTGATCCGCCATCGTTTGGGACAGATATCCGTCTCGACTGTGGACTTCGGTGTCCGTCAGAAAATCGGAGACGCGACAGTGTCGTTTCATCCAGCCGGACATGTGCCCGGTTCAGCCCAGATCCGCATCGAAGTCGGCGGAGAAGTTTGGGTGGTTTCTGGGGACTACAAAGTGGTTGATGACGGAGTAAGCGAGCCGTTTGAACCCGTGCGCTGCCATACGTTTATCTCGGAATGCACGTTCGGTTTGCCTGTGTTCAACTGGGATGCTCCTGGAACTGTGTCGAATGACATCAACGCTTGGTGGGCGGCGAACCGTGCTGAAGGTGCGTATTCGATGTGCGGCGCATATTCGCTTGGAAAAGCGCAGCGCATTTTGGCTTCACTTGACCAGTCAATTGGTCCGGTACTGACACACGGTGCGATCGAAAATACAAACGTCGTGCTTCGAAATCAGGGCATCAAACTTCCAGAAACGGTGTTGGTAACACCGGATCTGAACGTCAAAGACTATCCGGGGGCCTTTGTTCTTGCGCCGCCATCAGCACTAGGCAGCGCTTGGTCCAAGAAGTTCAAACCAACACGCACAGCGTTTGCCAGCGGCTGGATGGCACTTCGCGGTGTCAGGCGCCGTCGAGCAGCCGACCGCGGATTCATAATGTCCGACCATGCGGATTGGGCGGGCTTGAATTCGGCAATCGCCGCAACTGGAGCAGAAAGAGTTTTTGTCACCCACGGGTACACTTCGGTATTTCGTCGGTGGCTTGAATCTCAGGGCTATGATGCAGCGGTCGTCGAAACCGAGTTCGGCGGAGACGAGGAAACCGAAACACTGGAAAGTACCTGAAGCGACCAAAGGCCCGGTTTAATCGGCAGGCGATCCGCGATAGAAGGCCGTCAAAACTCTGGCGAGGCAAAACGCAATGAGCACACCTAAACCTGTTGTTCTCTGCATTCTGGATGGATGGGGCTTGCGATCTGAAAGTGAGGCGAACGCCCCTGTGCTGGCAGATACGCCAACGTACGACCGGATCATGAACTCTTGCCCGCATGCGACGCTGGTAACTTTTGGGCCGGATGTGGGCCTGCCAACGGGCCAGATGGGAAACTCGGAGGTTGGACACACCAATATCGGCGCTGGCCGTGTGGTTGCGATGGACTTGGGCCAGATCGATTTGGCGATTGAAGATGGCTCATTTGCCCAACAAGCTGCATTGCTGAAATTCATAGCCGATATGAAGGCAAGCGGCGGCACAGCGCATCTGATTGGGTTGGCGTCACCCGGCGGCGTCCACTCGCATCAGGATCACATTGTTGCTGCAGCCACCGAGCTTTCGAAAGCAGGAGTTCCCACCGTTATTCATGCCATTACCGACGGCAGGGATGTTCCGCCGACATCTGCCTATGAGCAG
>JAPPOI010000409.1 GCA_028818055.1 Boseongicola sp. | reverse complement strand
GTGTACCTATTTGGCCGGTGTTTTCGCGGAAGTACTCGCGAATAGTACCGCCCGTTTTTCCCAAAAGGCGCTCAATCGCGGCTTCATCAAACTCAACCGAGATCCCCTGCTCGGTAAGTTTGCTCTGAAGCGCCTGGTTGAAGTAACCTTGATAGGCTTTTGTCTTGAAAAGTTGGCCTTCGGCTTCGTCGAACTGCTCTTGTGTCAGTGTCAGATCCACACTCACGACAGCATTCGTGAACGCAGGAAGACCCGACCGAACAATCGAAACAGCCAGAACAACCAAGAAAAAGAGACCAACCGAGATCGCGGCAATGCCATATGCCTTGAAACGCTTTTCGGCAGCGTTGCGTTTGCGAATGTTTCCGTCAGTCCTTTTTATCGATGACTTCGGAAGCGGTGAGGAATTCGCGGATGCGTCGGTCATTCGTACTGCTCCCGGTATTTACGGACGATATAAAGCGCAAAGACGTTCAGTCCGAGCGTCAGAACAAAAAGCGTCATTCCAAGTGCGAAAGCCACCAGCGCTTCTGGAGACGCGAAGTCCGAGTCTCCTGTCAGCTGCGATACGATTTTTGCTGTGACTGTGGTCATGGCTTCGAAGGGGTTCAGGCTAAGTCGGGCGGCGGCCCCTGCCCCAAGGACGACAATCATTGTCTCACCAATTGCGCGCGACGTGGCCAAAAGTATCGCGCCAACAATCCCCGGCAATGCTGCTGGAAGCACGACTTGCTTGATCGTTTCAGACTTCGTGGCGCCAAGACCGTAAGAACCATCGCGCATCGCTTGAGGCACAGCGTTGATGATGTCGTCGGAAAGTGAACTGACAAACGGGATCAACATGATGCCCATGACAAGGCCAGCGGTGATGACCGCCCTGCCACCACCCTGCCAGCTAACGCCAAGTAGCCCGCCATCGCCAAAAACACTGACCAAAAGCGGGCCGACCGTCAGCAGCGCGAAAAGTCCGTAAACGATCGTGGGAATGCCAGCGAGGATTTCGAGCATAGGTTTTGCAATCGCACGCACGCGTGGGCTTGCATACTCGGACAAATAAACGGCTGAAAACAACCCCACTGGAACGGAAACGAGCAACGCCACGATCGAGATATAAAGTGTACCCCACAAGAGCGGCAGGATGCCAAGCGAAGATGAACCGCCGCGTCCCGAGAAACTGGGTGCCCACTCCAGCAAAGTGAAGAAATCAAGCGCGGGATAAAGGCGGAAGAATTCAATCGTATTGAAAATCAGCGACAAGACGATCCCGATCGTCGTCAGAATTGCAATCGATGCGGCTCCGATCAGCAATGCCCGAATACCTTGCTCGACGACATTTCTTGCACGGAAACTTGGTTTGGACTCGCGAATGGCCCAGAGAGCCCCAGCCGCCGCAACCATGATCACGGCAATTGACATCAATGCGTAGCCAGCGGACGACATTGCACGAAACTGTTGCGCGGCGCGTACGACTGGCTTCGTAATCGCCGAGGTCACCACCGCCCCGGACTCTTTCAGTTTTTCAGTGACGACTTCGACTTCGATCTCGGGGTTGGCCGCTGCATCTTCGGTCATGTTGCCGCTGTTGACAGCTTGCTCCAAGCCTTCTGCGGTCCGCACCACTTCAGCCATCAGAAGACCGCGGGACGACCCTTCACGGATTTCGCTGTCTGGAATTTCACCGGAAACAACACTGCTGACGTAAAACGGCTGTGCCAGCAACCAAAGAATCAGAATGCCACCGGCTGGAACGATCGATTTAAGGAAAACATTCCATCCGTAATAAGACGGAAGCGAATGAAGGCCCCGGCTGTTGCCTCCTGCAGCACTCAATGCACGAGATCGGCCAATCAAATAGCCGACGGATGCAACTCCCACCACGATGATTAGCAGCCAAAATATCGGCATCTAACCCCCCGCCTCTTCTTTCTTCTTAAACGTCCTAAAAGGATTTTTGGGGCGACGAAATATGCCGCCCCGTCGCAGGTAACCCCGCTTAGTTCATTGCATCGCTTAGTGTCTGCTCATCCATGACTGCCTTTTGAACAACGCCGAGCTCCGGATCAGAAACGAGGCCGTAGTTGGCCAGTGGACCGGACGGACCCGCGAGTTCGTCAGCGACGAAAAACATTGCGTATTCTTTCAGACCTGGAATGACGCCGATGTGCGCTTTCTTCAGGTAGAAGTACAGCGGACGCGACACCGGGTATTCACCGGACGCGATGGTTGCTGTCGACGGCTCGACACCAGCCATTGTTGCGACTTTCAGCTTGTCGGTGTTGTTCTCGTAGAATGCCAGACCGAAAACACCGATGCCGTTTACGTTGGCGTCAATCGACGCAAGGGTCTCGGTATAGTCACCGTCGATGTCAACGGCGCGACCATCGGCCATAACCTCAAGACAGGCATCTTCGGCATCATCTTCAGACATGCCACCAGCCATCATGGCTTCCATTGCACCGGTTGCTTCACAACCAGCCGCAACAACTTTTTCTTCGAACACTTCGCGTGTGCCGTGCTTGGTGCCGGGGATAAAGGCCAGGATGTCTTCTGCTGGCAGGCCAGGATTGAAGTCCGACCACTTAGTGTGCGGATTGTCGACCAGTTCGCCATTCACCATGACCTTCGGGGCCAAGGCATTGAAAATGTCAGACTGTGTGAAAGCAGTGTAGGCAGGGCCTGTTTTTTGGCTCGCAAAAACAATTCCGTCGTACCCGATACGAACTTCAATGATGTCGGTCACACCATTTTCAGCGCATGCCTTGATCTCTTTTTCGCGAATTTTCCGCGACGCATTTGCGACGTCGGTGTGCTCGGTGCCCACGCCATGGCAGAAGCGCTTGAGGCCAGCCGACGAACCGCCCGATTCAACGACCGGAGTTGGGAAATCTGTGTTTTCTCCAAAAGCCTCCGCGACGATCGAAGCGTATGGAAGAACCGTAGAAGAGCCTGCGACCTGAACCTGGTCCCGGGCGACCGCGTTAGTTGCGGTCAGAGCGACGATCGCCAAGGCAGAAGCGGTCAACTTCGCATGCAGCATGATATTACTCCTGAGTGTACTGGTCGCCCCACGCGACCTCGGGCACTTGCTAGCCATTCGCACTGAAACTTTTGCGACAGTTCTGTAACAGTTTTATGAAAGCCGGGCAGATGATGGGGGGGACGTAGCGTCAAGCCGCAGGTCAAAAAACCAGTTAGCGACCTACTCCGGCAGAAATGCAGGCAAAATCACTGAAACGGTTGTGCCCTCACCCATTTCACTCTCAAACCTCAGCCTTCCGCGATGGCGGTTCACGATGTGCTTAACAATGGCAAGCCCAAGCCCGGTTCCGCCCATTTCCCGTGATCGATGAGAATCGATTCGATAGAAACGCTCGGCTAGTCTTGGAAGGTGAAGCGGATCAATTCCTTCGCCGGTATCCCGGATAGTTAGGATGACAGCTGGGCCACGGACCATTGGGTGCCGTTCAACGCTTTCGAGCGCGAAGAAAACTTCACTACCCTTACCGGAGTACTTGATCGCGTTTTCCAGCAGATTTGTTATGACCTGGGATAATTGATCAGAGTCGCCAACAACGTCTGTTTTCGTCGACTGGTCGGGTCCGGAAATTTTCACGTCGTTTTCCGCCGCCAAGGGCGACAAAGCGTTGATGACGGAATGAGAAAGGCCAACCAATTCTACTGTGTCGCTAGGACGGACACGTTCCTCAGATTCAACCCGGTTCAAGGACAGCAAATCCTGCACAAGACGGTTCATCCGAAGCCCTTCGCGTTCCATGATCGTAAGGAACCGCTCTTGCGCTTTGGGATCATCCCGCGCCGCTCCGCGTAACGTCTCGATGAAGCCAAGCAGGGCCGTCAGCGGCGTTTTCAACTCGTGGCTTACATTCGCCACGAAATCCCGCCGTTGCTTTTCCGCGTCTTCGACTGCGGTTTGGTCCTCGAAGGAGATGAGAATTTCATCTGTGTCACCAACAGCGGCGATGTGCGCCAGCCATGTCATGTCGCGTCGTGCAATCGTGGTCAGATATCGGGCCGTCCCTGGCTCTTTTGTTTTTCGGACCGTTTCGACAGCATCAAGCAGCTGCGGCTGGCGAATTATCGCAATGTGATGCCTGCCCAAAATTCCATCACCGAAAATCTGTCTTGCACCAGCATTCGCGGCGTAAATGCGCTCATCAGCACCCAAAAGTAGCGCTGGATACGGCAGAGAATTGATAATGGCTTCAGACACTTGACCCAAACATTGGCGAAATTGATCTAAGTAGCTTCTATTCCAGTCATTGGCGAAAGTGTCAAAATTTCACGCCTTGACTTTGGCAAGACAACCTATACGAGTATAGTAAGAGCTTAACCAACCAAAGAAAAACTAATCGAATTTTAGTCCGGCAGAATTCCTTCTGCATTCTAATTATGGATTGGAAATGAGCCGTCGGGAACCGATAGTGATAGATTTCAACGACTTTCGACACCGCGACTTCGGGAGCCAAGAGGTTGTGCTGCTTGCAATTGACGACCTTGTGCACACACCTGAGTCGGGCCAAGAAATTGCGAATGGTGGAGTCTTCACGGCGGCCGCATTCAAGGATTTATCAGCCGAGCTGCTGCACCAGTTTGAACCAACAATTGTTGTTTCTCCGGTCATGGCGAAAGGCTTTGACTGCAAAGATCTCGCTGAGAAGCTGGTGCGGCTTGGATATGCCGGAATGTACCGTGCATTTGCCGATCATTTTCCGCGTCCAGCCATGATCGAGCGTGAAGTCGCAGACGCATTCCCCGACTTGGATTTTGCAATTGTAACCGCGGAATCCGGCAGTCAGAGGGCATCCAAAGCGTCTTGAAACGCTCCGATTAGGCCGTCTGGATTTTCGCAACCTACGGACACCCGGAAGAAGCCCTCAGAAATGCCCAAGGCATTCCGTTGTTCTTCGCTCATTGCCCGATGCGATGACGTCGGTGGGTGGCTGAGAGTTGTGGCAACGTCTCCCAGCGTCGGGGCAAAGCTGATCCCACTGGCCGCTCGAATGAACGCATTCACTTTCTGGCGGCCACCTTCGACTTCGAAGCTGACCATGTGGCCACCCTCGCCGTTTAGGAGTGAGACTGCGCGATTGTGATCGGGATGATCGCGACGGGTCGGATAAATCACGCGCTTCACTGCGGAATGCTCAGCAAGTCGATCGGCGAGACGTGCCGCAGTCGTTGTCGTGCGTTCATATCGCAATTCAAAAGAATAGAGTCCCCGTTCGGCAAGCCAGCAATCGAACGGAGATGCCGTAAAGCCATATGTTGCGGACAAGACGCCGAACCGCTCGTTCAGACCGGGATCTTTCGCAACAATATACCCAAGGGTTGCGTCAGAATGGCCAGACAGCAGCTTTGTCACCGAGTGCAGCACAATATCAGCGCCAATGGTAAACGGCTGCAAACCCAGCGGCGTGGCAAAGGTATTGTCGACGGCGACGAGAACACCATGACGATGCGCCAGTTCCACGATCCCCGCGATATCGGATACGCGCAGTGTTGGGTTCGAAACCGTCTCAATCAAGATCAGCTTTGTTTTCGGCGTAATGGCGGCTTCGATTGCCCCCAAATCAGTTGGATCTGCCAGAGATGTATCGATCCCAAGACGAGGTAATTCTTCGGTCATCAACCGTAGCGACCGACCATACAATTGATCGGCACCTACCACGTGATCCCCCGCCGAAGCGGTCGCCAAAAGCGCCAGCGAGACTGCGGCCATGCCTGATCCCACAACGCTGCCACCTTCGGCACCTTCCATTGCATCAAGCAATGAGGCCAAAACTGTCGCGTTGGGGTGCCCCTCTCTCGCATATGTGTAACCTGCAATCTCGCCTTCATATTGTTGATCAAGGGTATCGGCGTCGTCGGACGCGTACACAACGGATGGCATCAATGGCGACACAACCGGACGGCTCGCGCTTTCTGGCCAGCGTGCACGCAAAAGGCGTTTGGGATCTGTGCTCATGAAGAAGAAACCTTGGACAAACCATCAAGATATTGGCGCATCCGGTTCTGATAGTGTTGAGCTGACTGAAGATTTTTCGCGCGATCTTCATCGCTTAATGATCGAACGATTTTTCCTGGCATTCCCATCACGAGACTCCCGTCCGGGATCTCTTTGCCTTCGGTGATGAGCGCACCTGCCCCAATCAAGCATCCCTTGCCGATTTTTGCACCGTTTAGGATCGTCGCCCCCATACCAATCAGCGTACCGTCGCCAATGACGCATCCATGTATCATCGCTTTGTGACCGATCGTGCAATTTGAACCGATGATCACCGGAAAACCGGGGTCGGCGTGCATCACGGTGTTTTCTTGAATGTTGCTACCGGATCCGATGGTCAGCGTCTCCGTATCGCCGCGCAGTGTTGCGCCGAACCAGATGGAAACATCCTTTGAGATAACGACGTCTCCAACGACGTTCGCATCTGGTGCAATCCAGTAATCACCTTCATCCGGGAGATCTGGTGAAACTCCGTTAAGCGAATAGATCGTCATGTATCGTCACCAAATTCGGTCTGTAGTTTGCGAACATGATCCAGCAAATGCGGCTGTTGAATTCGCCTCATCCGCTCAGCTTGCACGATTGTTTGCAAGCGCTTTTCGGTTTCTTCGAGATCGTCGTTTACCAGCACGTAATCATAGCTGTCCCAATGACTTATCTCGTCCCAACTGCGGGTCATGCGTCGGGCAATTGTCTCTTCACTGTCTTGGCCCCGAGATTCCAAGCGACGCCGCAGCTCGACAATCGAAGGCGGCAAAAGAAATATCGACAACACGTGCGGAGCGAGCGGTGAATTTGCGATTTGCTGCGCGCCTTGCCAGTCGATGTCAAAGAGAACGTCTTTGCCGGCTTGGATGGCCGCTTCCACAGGCACTTTTGGAGAGCCATAAAAATTGGCAAACACATGGGCGTGCTCAAGCATCTCTCCGTCTGCGACCATTTTCTTAAACGTCGCTTCGTCTACGAAGTGGTAGTCTTTGCCATCGACTTCGCCGTTACGCGGAGGCCGTGTTGTACCCGAGACGGAAAACTGGATGTCAGTGTCCCATTCGCGCAAGCGTCGCGCCAATGTCGATTTGCCCGCCCCTGATGGCGACGACAAAATGATTAGAAGTCCCCGTCTGCTCATACCCTGTTCCAACAACTATTCAACATTCTGGACCTGTTCACGCATCTGATCGATGACGGCCTTCAACTCTAGCCCAACAGCCGTCAATTCTGTTGACTGGGCTTTTGAGCACAAGGTGTTTGCTTCGCGGTTAAACTCCTGCATCAGAAAATCCAGCTTTCGTCCGATGGGCTCCCCGATGGACAGAAGATCCCTGG
>JAPPOI010000392.1 GCA_028818055.1 Boseongicola sp. | reverse complement strand
CGAGACCCACCCCCTAAATGCATGTGCAATCATCATCACGATACTTGTTGCCAAGACCATTGCTGCGACGCTGTCTGCGGCGGGCCGATCGGGTATCCGTGCCGCTGCTGTAATTGTCATGGGGAACAATATTGCAGTGCCAAGACCAATCAGTGCAAAACCGATCAGCGCAGACCATAACCCCGGCGATACAATCACCAGTAAGAGTCCGAACAACGCTGCCCCGCTTTGCGCATAGATGACCCGGGTCTGGCCAAATCGTTCTATCCATCCGTCCGACAACAAGCGACTGATCATCAAACAGCCAAGATACGCAGGCAACGCAAGTGTATCCAACCAATCCGGTGCACCGAAATTCTGGTCCATGAAGATCACCGACCAGTTTTGTGTACCGCTTTGACCGATCCCGGCGGACAGAGCAAACAGCATCAGGATCAGTGTCTTTCCGTCAGGCCAGGCAAAACCCTTACGCTCGCTTCGATCATCCTCGGCGCGAGGAGCCGGTTCAATGGGTATCAAGGCAACAAGAACCCCGGCGATGATCAAAGGTGCGATCAGACCAAGATGTAATGCGGTGGAAACGGGCAACGCTCTCGCTGCGACGCCAACCAATGAGGCCAACAACATGCCCGCACTCCACAGCGCGTGTGCGCGGTTCATAACCTTGCGACCAGAATGAGATTCAATCCTGTCGGCTTCGATGTTCATGGCGATGTTGGTGAAAGAAAACACCGTGCCGTTCACCAGGAAGACGGCAAAAATCGCGGGCACGCTTCCGACTACACCGGTCAATGCGGAAAGGACCGCCATCGCCGGCACACCAATCAATAGGGTCAGCTTAGTGCCAAACCTTGCGATCATGCGGGCCGATACAAACAGCGCGAACATACCGCCAAGTGCACCCAGCGTCAGACCAAGCCCAAGTGTCGCATCGTCCATGCCCAGTCGCGATTGAATATCCGGCAGGCGCGCGAATACGCCGCCGAAAGTGGCTGCATGTAGGAAGAAAACAAAGATAATGGCGCGCGCTGGGCTCATGCCGTCAGTACATCTGAGCGATGCCTTTCAACGCAAGCCCGGCAATGCCTTCAAGCTTTGCGATTTCGTCCGATGTCAGCGGCCCACGATTGGTGTTTCGCGCACCCACAAACCATCGGGCAAACCCTTGCGTGGATTGGTAGTTAAGTTGGTTCAAATTCAATGACTCTCCACAGCAGGGAGTTTCGTGGCGGTGGAGATGAAAGCCATCTTCGCCATGCCAATCTTCATCCATCCAAGCATGCCACTGCTGATCAGAAATCTCTGCTGCGCATTTTGGGCAGGTGATGCGTTCGAAGTTTTCGCCGCAGTCAATGAACTGCAACTTGCCATAGTCTTTGACCCGCGCCTCATCTGTTCCGGCAAGAGACGCCAGTCCATCACGAAGTGCTGTGGTTGTATCCGGAAGTTCCGCCTTCGGGTCTGCTGGGATGACGACGAGGAAGTGGTCAGACATCAACCAATAGGTCCGCGTTCGCCGCCAGTCTGTGCGCGATCAAGCAGGATGTGGTCCAGTACCACGGCGGCAGCCATTGCTTCAGCAACGGGTACAGCGCGAATGCCAACGCATGGATCGTGGCGACCTTTCGTGATGATTTCCGTTGCCTCGCCCGACTTTGTGATCGTCTTGCGCGGTGTCAAAATGGACGACGTTGGTTTAACCGCAAACCGGACTACAATGTCCTGTCCAGTTGAGATACCGCCCAAAATGCCGCCTGCATGGTTGGACGTGAACACTGGGCCCTCGGACCCCATCTCGATCTCGTCGGCATTCACGACACCGGTCAGCTTTGCAGCTGCCATGCCTTCGCCAATCTCAACGCCCTTCACAGCGTTGATCGACATCATCGCAGCCGCCAGATCGGTATCCAACTTCGCGTAAATCGGCGCGCCAACTCCTGCCGGGCACCCCCGAACTGTCACTTCGATTGTTGCGCCGACCGACGAACCGTCTTTTCGCAAAGCATCCAGGTAATCTGCCCAATCTTCTGCTGCAGTGGCGTCGGGTGTCCAAAACGGGTTCTGTTCGATTGCGTTCCAATCGAACCGGGACCGGTCGATCTCTTTCTCTCCCATGCCAACCATGTACCCGGTGACTTGAACACTCGGGGCGATTTTGGCCAACGCCGCGCGCGCAACGCCGCCGGCGGCAACACGTGAGGCTGTTTCGCGGGCAGACGACCTGCCACCGCCGCGATAGTCGCGAATGCCGTACTTCTGCCAATAGGTGATGTCGGCATGTCCAGGGCGGAACTTTTCGGCGATATCACCGTAGTCTTTCGACCTTTGATCGGTGTTGCGGATCATCAACTGGATCGGCGTTCCCGTTGTCACGCCCTCAAACACGCCAGACAGGATCTCAACCTCGTCCGCTTCGCGACGCTGTGTGGTGAATTTGTTCTGCCCGGGTTTGCGCTTGTCGAGCCAGACCTGCAGATCCGCTTCGGTTACCGGAACACCCGGTGGGCAGCCGTCAACTGTCGCGCCCAAGGCAGGCCCGTGGCTTTCGCCCCATGTTGTGACACGAAACACATGCCCGTAGGTGTTGAAACTCATGAACGCGCTCCCGCTTGATCGAACCCGGCTTAGCGGTGGCGCGTTGGCTTGCCAAGATCCCGCGGTGGAATGAAGCCAACAATGTTGCACGAGGCGCGTCGTAAACTACGCCCCGTGCCCGGGAGGAAATCTAGCTCAATGCGAAGATTGCTGAACCGGGGTGATCTTACCGATGGGTGCACCAGCCAGTGCACCATGTTCACGCAAAGTATCACTCGAATCTGCGCGATAGACGCAATAGGTGCCTTCGTTCGTCAGATATGAGTGGTCCCACTCAATGGTGTCGCCCAACTTTTCGATGGCGGCATTCGAGTTCTGCGAGATCTTTTGTTTCTTCTCCAATCCAAAGAAACCGACACCCGGGATAGGGCGCTCGATCACGAAGACTTGGTGACCCTCGCGGGGCATGTCACCGGCCGCCTCACCGCCTCCGACGGTAGGTGAGTTTACAAACAGGACTTCCGAGATCTTTTCGACCTCAAGCGACGCTGATGCGATCATGGTCTCAAGCGCGTCCTGAGTGTCGGCAGAGAAAACCGCATATGAATCCGGCCCCGCCGAAAACGTTTCATCCAAAGATACCGCGTGAGCACTCAATAGACTTTGTGAAGGTGGGTTCAGCGGTTCGTTGAGTTCTACGACGAATTGCCCGGCATTGGCGGCATTCGCGCTTGCAAGAATCGCAGCACTGATCACTGCGCTGGTGAGAAAGTTGGTCATAAGGCCTCCTCCTATACTATACGTATCATGGTTAGTTTCGCCAAAAGTGCTCTTGGCTCGCGCAAGGTTCGGTGATCGGTGTGGAAAGTCCTGAATGAGACACGAAAAAAATACGAAATCGCGAAATTGGATCGCGGTTGGCACGTGTTTTTTTGACGTCGAAAGTGCTGTTTTACAGGATGAATCCGGCAAAGAGCTTCGGCTGCGACATCAATCCGGGAAAGTTCTTGGTGTTTTGGCGCGCGCAGCCAACGAGGTCGTGGCGAAGGATGATATCGTTGAACAGGTTTGGGGCGGCATCGCCACGACGGACGACTCACTGGTGCAATGCATCGCCGATATCCGCAGGCTCGTCGGGCGTGATGCCATCGAAACTATTCCAAAAACCGGATACCGGCTGAACGCCAGTCCTGTTGAAAGCCACAAGGGTCCAGTCACAAAAAATGCCAGGGCAGCAATTGTCGCAGTCTGTGCTTTGCTTCTGGTTGGTATCGGTTGGTGGTCGTTCTTCGGCGAAAACGAAACCAACCCTCAGGACAACGCGGTTGTTCCGCCTCCAATTCTGGCAGGCCAAACGCTGGCCGTATTGCCTTTCATCCACTTGGGTCAGGAAGATGAGCTTCGGTTCTTCACGTCAGGACTAAGCGAAGACTTGACGACGTCGCTTGCGAAAGTCGCCGATCTGACAGTCATTGCCCCCGGTTCAAGTTTTGATTTTCCCGATGCTGAAAGCGGTTTCCGCAGGATCGCCGAAGACCTGAATGTCCGTTACTTGGTACGTGGAACGGTTCGTCACCACGATAACTGGGTCCGGATCAACGTCTCGCTGATAGACGCTGTATCGAACGCAAATCTTTGGGCCGAAAGTTACGACCGAGATCGTGCCGACCCATTCGATGTCCAACAAGATGTGACTCGTCGAATTGTCGGCGCACTATCGTTGGAACTGGACGTCGACGCGAGCGTAGCAACCCGGGTTGAGCCGGATGCCTTTTACATGCTGCTGAAGGGAATGGAGAAGCTCCGTCAACATTCAGCAACTGCAAATCTCGAGGCGCGGCAGTTTTTCGAACAAGCAGTAGCGTTGGATCCTGACTATGCGCGCGGTCATGCAAACATTGCAGTGACTTATGGTCGTGAAACCGTTTTGGCGCGGCCAGAGCAAGTATCGCGGGCGCAGATCGAGAAAGGACTGCAGGCTGCCGTGACGGCCATCCAGCTAGATCCTGAAATTCCGCACGCCTATCTCGCCGTAGGGGTGCTGAATTTGGCCTTGGGTGCGCATGATAACGCTATGGCCGCGGCGCGCCACGCGATCAGGCTCGATCCTAACTTTGCTGAAGGCTACGCGCTTCTTGCCGAAGCGAGTGTGCTTGGTGGCGACTTGGCAGAAGGACAGGTGGCGATCCAGCGGGCTAAGCGCCTCCATCCGCATCACTCATTCTACTATGATTGGCTCGAAGGCCAGATCTTGTTTCATCAAGAGGACTTTCCAGGGGCTATTGAGCTTTTTGAAACTGTGGAAGCTGAAAACCCCGGCAACCTACTCAATCTCATCGCGATGATGGCGGCCTTCTCGCACGTCACAGATTCTACCGGGGTCGATAGGGTTCGTGAGCGGATCGATCTTGTTGCACCGGACATTGACTGGAATGAAGCAGCAGACCGGTTCGGCTATTCGGTTTCCAATCGCACACAGCGGATCGCCTCGGGTCTGGAAAGCTAGACGCACGCTCAAGCGCTGGGTTTTCGGCACCTTGCGCCCATCTTTGACCCAACATATACAAACCGCACCTCGGGGTGGCCGACATGGCCTGAGATGCACGCAAGTGCGGACCCGTAGAACCTGAACCGGTTAACACCGGCGGAGGGAAGGTGACGCACTTCTCACCCAACTTCCGCCCGTCGAAAGAAGGAACGAGAGATGCGAACCTCAATTCTTGCGGCAGGGCTAATGGCAGCAACTTCGGCAATGGCCGACACGCCAGTTCTGACCGTATACACCTATGACAGCTTTGTTTCTGACTGGGGTCCCGGACCTGCAGTGGAAGAGGCATTTGAAGCCGTCTGCGAATGCGACCTGCAACTTGTCGGAGCAGGAGACGGAGCCGCGCTGTTGGCCCGCATAAAACTCGAAGGCACGCGAAGCGACGCCGATATCGTATTGGGGCTGGATACAAACCTGACCTCTGCTGCAGCGGATACTGGTTTGTTTGCGCCGCATGGCCAGTCGCCTGAAGGCCTCGCGTTGCCCGTTGAGTGGGACGATACGAATTTCCTGCCGTATGACTGGGGTTATTTTGCGTTCGTTCACAATGCGGACATGGAAAGTGCTCCGACGAACTTTGAGGAACTGGCCGCTAGCAACGCAAAGATCGTCATCCAAGACCCACGTTCTTCCACGCCGGGGCTCGGATTATTGCTGTGGGTGAAAAACGCCTACGGCGACAATGCACCAGCCATTTGGGAAGGCCTGGCCGACAACGTCGTCACGGTGACGCCGGGGTGGTCAGAAGCCTATGGGTTATTTCTTGAAGGCGAGGCCGACATGGTCCTTTCTTACACGACTTCGCCGGCCTATCACCTGATCGCTGAAGAAGACGCGTCGAAGACGTCGGCCGCATTCAGCGAAGGTCATTACATGCAGATTGAAGTTGCGGGCAAACTGGCGTCCAGCGATCAAACCGATCTTGCCGATCAATTCCTGTCTTTCATGATGTCCGATGCATTCCAGTCGATCATCCCAACGACCAACTGGATGTTTCCAGCCGTGACTCCGGCCGGAGGCCTTCCAACAGGTTTTGAGACACTGGTTTCACCGGACAAGGCTCTGATCTTTTCTGCCGACGATGCAGCGCAAGTTCGCGACGCCGCGCTTGAAGAATGGCTGACCGCACTCAGCCAATAGGTCCTGCTGGATGGACTGGGATTGCCGCCGCGGCCGCAATCCCAGTCCTCATTCTGGCGACCGTGCTTGCCTTGGTGTCACAAGCTGAAGGCGGACGCGGTCTTTCTGCGGCGGATTGGGCTGCCATCCGCTTCACGCTTTGGCAGGCGGCTGCCTCTTCGCTCATAAGCATACTCTTGGCGATCCCATTGGCCCGCGCTTTGGCCCGCCGACAATTCGTGGGCCGGGGTCTCATGGTCACATTGCTCGGGGCACCATTTCTGCTGCCGGTCATCGTTGCCATCTTTGGATTAATCGCCGTTTTTGGGCGCAACGGCATCCTGAACACCGCCTTGGAAGCGTTTGGTCTACCGCAAGTCAGCATCTATGGCGCACACGGTGTGATTTTGGCGCATGTCTTTTTCAACCTGCCACTTGCCGCCAGATTGATACTACAGGGCTGGTCAAGCATCCCGTCCGAGCGCTTTCGATTGGCGGCCAGTCTGGGCATGTCTCCAGGTGCCGTTCAACGCCATCTTGAATGGCCGATGCTGCAACGCGTGGTTCCCGGCGCGTTCCTGGTCATCTTCGTGATTTGTACAACGTCGTTTGCCGTTGCCCTCACACTAGGTGGCGGGCCCCGGGCCACGACGGTCGAGCTTGCGATCTATCAAGCCCTGCGGTTCGAGTTTGATCTAACTCGTGCAGCGGTACTTTCGATGATCCAGCTTGCGATCACCGGCTCCGTGGCGCTTGTGGCATTGCGGCACCTCGCGCGGCCAGGCTTCGGCGCGGGTCTAAATCGCCCAATACAGCGTTGGGACGCAGACGGATCAACCCTGATCGGAATCGACACACTCGCGATTGCCTCAGCCGCGCTTTTCCTCCTGACACCGATCCTGATGGTTGTTTTGAACGGCGCGTTGGGTCTTTTCACCTTGCCCGAACCTGTTTGGCGTGCGGCAGGACGATCGATTGCCGTTGCGTTTGCTTCGACCTGCCTTGTCGTTGCTTCGGCGTTGGTTATGGCCGAAGCCAGTACGCGATTGCGTGGCAACTGGTCGATCGGGATCGAGGCCTCAGCGCTTCTCGCCATTGCGGCCTCACCTGTGGGTGTAGGGACGGGGCGGTTCATCCTGCGCTTTCCCTT
>JAPPOI010000442.1 GCA_028818055.1 Boseongicola sp. | reverse complement strand
GTGAAAATGCTGACCCAGCGATTTAACTCTTACGCGATGTACGCCCTTGTGCTGTTGAAACTGAAGAACAACGTGCATGGGCGGCGGCTCCAATGTTCGAGCGAATGAAAAGCGCACGAAGATGAACGAGCGTCGCATTTTGTTACTGACAATCCTGCTGGCCGCCTGGGCCATGGCCTTTGCCTATGCGTTTGTCTTCTACGCCACGACGGCGCCGACAGGGGATGGTTTTCTTCGCGGAGCAAACCGGATCAATGGTTACTTTGGCTGGCAGGGTGTGGCGGGCATGATTGCCGTCGCGGTTTACGGCGTCGGAAAATCATGGCCAAAAGGGACTGCTGTACGAAATATCTCAATTCTTCCCTTTGCATTGGCGATCCTGCATGGAATCGCAATTGCAGCGATCCTTTTTTACGCGCGCATGGGATAGAGCGGGGAAGATTAGGTGAGAGGCTGGACAACGACCCAAGCGGGGCTCGTTACGGCTGCTTCCTTCCGGACCTGACCGGGTTGGCGAGGCGCCTGCCCGCGCCAACCTCTCGACAGTCCACTTACGCGTGTTGGTGGCACTTTTCAAGGCGACTCGAGATAGCCAAGCTTGCAAAGTTTGCGAATTACCCATAATTACCTCTCAATAGGTAATTTACCAAAAAACAGGTAATCGTTGGTAATTCATGGCGGACTTTTATGTACAAAGGGGCGACTTGGCGACGCAGATCGCCGAGAAACTAAACCCAGACCCTTTGTTCGGTGAACCGTCTGGGCTTTTCTTGGCTGCGCCACGCCGGACTGGAAAAAGCACATTCCTCAGGCGTGAACTGGTCCCTTTGCTGCAAAGCCAGGGAAAATTCACGATCTACTGTGACCTCTGGTCAGACCGAGACGCCGACCCAGGCGCGCTAATCGCAAAAGCGCTGGCAGATGCGCTGGGCGAACTGGCGACAACAAAAGAAAAGTTCTGGGACGCGATCCCTTTTGATTCCATAGGCGTCGGCGGGGTTTCCGTCGCACTAAGAGACTCCGATGCCAAAAAAAGTGGAACCTTCTCTGATGTCCTGATCGAAATCGGTAAACGAGCGGACAAAGATGTCGTGTTGATCATCGATGAAGCGCAGCACGCTTTACGCAGTGCTGCCGGTACGGATGCGATGTTTGCATTGAAGGCTGCGCGCGACGCCATGAACCAGCGCGACGGCGGAGCAAGGCTATCGTTGATCTTCACAGGTTCCCATCGCGATAAGCTGTCAGGTCTGGTGATTGGCCACACCCAGCCGTTCTATGGTGCCACCATCACTGACTTTCCAAAGCTTGGACGTCCGTTTGCCGAAGCTGTGGTCACCGCGTTCAACCCAAGGCTTGCCGCTGACAACCAGCTTAGCGCGGATGACGTCGAAACGGCGCTGACTCTTTTGGGTCATCAGCCTGAGCCCTTGCTTCGCTTGGTGCGCGAAACCGCACTTTCCGATGAGGGCAGTGCAGGGCTGAGCAGTGCAGTCAGGGATCGTGCGGTTGATATGCGTGCGGCACGCTGGGCGCAGCATCAATCCGACTATGGTGCGCTGACAGACGTCCAACGTGCGGTCTTGCGGCAGTTGATCGAGGACGGTGAAAAGTTTGCGCCTTTTGCCGAAGGAACGCTGGCCTCCATTTCCAAAACGTTAGGTCGCGATACAGATACCCGCGAGGTTCAGCGGGCGCTTGATGCACTGCGCGAGAAGTCGTTGGTCTGGCGGCCTTCCCGTGGCATCTACGCTCTTGAAGATCAAGATATGCGAGAGTGGCTCTTGGAAACTCAGCTTGGCTGACGTTCGGCCCAGCCGGCGAATACTTTTTCAAGCGCGACGACGACGTAATAAAGAACGATGCCCAAAAAAGCCAAAGCGATCAGAACCGCGAACATCAGCGGATAGTCAGAGTTAGTTTTGCCGCTGTCGAAAAGCGCGCCCAAGCCACGCCCGTGCGGGCTGACGATTTCCATCAGGTTGGTTCCGATGAATGCAAGAGTGACCGCGACTTTCAGTGCTCCGAAGAATTCTGGCAGCGTCTTCGGCAAAGCAATCTTCCAGAAAATTGTGGCCTGACTTGCACCAAGCGATCGCAAGATATCTCGGTATTCAGGCTCCAACGTTGAAAGTCCGATCGAGACGGATACCGCAATTGGAAAGAAGGAAATCATGAAGGCGATCAGGATCGTGTTGAAGTCATGCGCGCCAACAAAAAGTAGGGCTACGATTGGAACAACCGTTGCTTTTGGAATGGCGTTGAAACCCACCAAAAGTGGATAGAGAGCGTCTCGCATCGTGCGCGAAAAGCCCATGATCATGCCGATGGCAACGCCAACGGCGATAGCTATCAAAAGCCCGACCACGGTTCGCCATAGCGTTTGCCACCCCATGATCAAAAACAAGTTCCAGAACTTCGAATAGGCAGCGGGTAAATCGGATGGCGACGCCATGATGTAGTTGGGCCAGCCGTTGGCCCAGACCAAAAGTTCCCAAAGCCCCAGGAAAATCAGTGTCGCAACAATGGGAACAGCGATTTTTTTAAGCATCACGCAGCCTCCCCATCGGGGGCGGCACGCCCCTGCGCGATTTCGATCTGGTGGCGCAGAATGTTCAAACGCTCAGCTGCCTCAGGCGTGTAAAGATCATCCAGAACCCGTTGACCGTCAGTCGGAATGTCCATGACATATTGGGTCTTGGCAGGACGCCCGGATAGCACGATGACTTGATCCGCCAGGAAAATCGATTCCCGCAAGTCATGTGTAATTAAAACACCCGTGAAGGGTTCCTCGGCCTTGAGAGCGTGCATCGTTTGCCAAAGGTCTTCCCGCGTAAACGCGTCCAGCGCCCCAAACGGTTCATCCAGTATCAACACTTCGGGCTGATGAATAAGTGCGCGGCAAAGTGATGCGCGTTGGCGCATTCCACCGGAAAGCTCAGAGGGTCGCTTATCTTCGAAACCTTCCAGCCCGACCAGGGCAAGAAGTTTACGTGCGCGCTCTTCCTGTGCAGCCTTTGAAAGCTTCGTTGGAACGATTTCCAAGGGAAGCATCACGTTCTTCAGAATGCTGCGCCATTCCAGCAGAACCGGATTTTGAAAAGCCATTCCAACAGTCGAACGCGGGCCTTTCACGCGCTCGCCATGCAGCCACACCTCTCCTTCGTCGGGCTTCATCAAACCCGCAACCAACCGCGTCAGCGTCGACTTTCCGCACCCGGAAGGTCCAACTACGGCGACAAATCCGCCCTCTGGCACGGCGACATCCAATCCGTTCAGGACCGGTAAAGGCCCGTCAGCCGTTTGATAGGCGTGGAGGACAGATTTGATGTCGATGAGAGGCTTGTTCATTGATTGTAAATTGGGGGCCGCAACAATGTTGCGGCCCAACCCTATTACTTCAGCATGAAGCCGCCATCAGGCAGGTACGCATCAGTGAAGTACAAAGAAGCATCCGGAGTGTTTTGATACTCATAGGTCTCGCCAAGTTGGGCGATTGCCGCTTCCATTCGCGCAGCATCAATGCCGCCCATGCCATTCGCTTTGACGTAGTCGGTCACGACGTTCTGGTCGATAGCCATCTGCAAGCGTTCCTGCTCCAGAGCCTTGTCGGCAGCAGGGTTGCGTTGGACCAGTGACTCGATTCCGGCCGCAGGATCATTGATCACATCCTGCCATCCCGCAGCTACGGCCCGAAGGAATGCTTTCACTGTGTCGCCATTGTCGGCTGCCCAATCTGTGTTGACCAACACCGCGTTGCCGTAAAGTTGCAATCCGTGATCGGCCATCAGGATGTTCGAGATGTCGTCATCCGCAACACCAAGACGCTTCAGGTTCACAACGGAAGAAAACGAGAAGCCGGTAATCGCCGCAACGTTGCCTTCTGCAAGCATTGGTTCGCGTGTTGGGAACCCGACAGGCTCAACGGTAACAGCGCTCACGTCGATTCCGGTTTCCTTGGCAAACACAGGAAACTGCGCCCATGCTCCATCAGGTGGTGGTGCGCCCAAAACTTTGCCTTCCAGGTCCTTTGGGGTTTCCACGCCAAGCGACTTGCGACCAACCACAGCGAACGGTGGCTTGTCGTAAACCATCATCACGGCGGTCACAGGTGCTCCGGGGTTCTGATCCAAGAACTTGATGACCGAATTGATGTCACCGAATCCGATTGGAAACGCGCCTGTCGCAATCTTTGGAATTGTCTGGACTGATCCTGATCCCGCTTCGATCGTTACGTCCAGCCCTTCGGCAGCGAAATGGCCATTGTCGATGGCCGCAAAATAGGCCGCAGACGGGCCTTCAAATTTCCAATCCAGTGCAAACGGCACTTTCTCTTGAGCGGTCGCCAGCGTGGCGGCAAATACGCCTGCGGCGGTCGCGATTGTTCGCATAAGCATGTGGCAGCTTCCTCCTCTGTCCGGGTGTTTGTTCAACCGAACACCTTGTCTCGTTCACGCAGGCCAAACGCCAGAATCTCAAGGGGCACCCCCTGCGCCACCCCGCAGTTTGGTGAGGTTTTGAGCACTTCGCAATCCATTTGATCAAAAACTGGTCGTTACGGCTCTCTCAGATACTAGAAGTGGCAACGCCGGCGTGATGCACACGCCGGCGTTTTTGGTTCTGTTCAACCGATTGAAAAATGGCCGGTCAGAGCTTCAATCGGTAAAGTGCAAAGCCATCGGCACCTTCACCGGCAGGCTCAATCAGCGCTCCCTTTACGTCGTCGACATAGTCTGCACCTTTGGGTCCGGTCTCAAACAACACCGTCGTGTTTTCCAGAGGTGAAAACTTCCAGTTTGCATCGGCGCTTGGCTGAATTGTGCCTTGCTCGACAATGTACCGGACAATCACGTCGCGATTGGTGTCTGGTGCCTCAAAAATGACAGTTGAGCCATCTGCACCAGGGAATGAACCTCCACCGCTGGCGCGATAGTTGTTCGTCGCAATGACGAATTCCATGTCATCCGTGACTGGCTGACCGTTGTATGACAGGTTTTTGATCCGATTTGCGTCGGGGTTCAGCATTTCACCCTTGGGCCCAAACTTGGAGGGCTGAGACAAATCGATCTCGTAGGTCACTCCGTCCATCACATCAAAGTTGTAGGATGGGAACGACGGGTTGAGCAGAGGTGCATCTGACGACCCGGGCTCGACCTGATTGAACATCCCTGCCGAACGCTCCAGCCAATCCCGGACTTCTGCGCCGGAGATTTTCACAGCGCGAACCGTATTCGGATAGAGGTACAGATCAGCGACGTTCTTGATCGCGACATCACCTGCAGGAACGTCAGTGAAATACTCAGGCCCACCGCGACCTCCGGCCTTAAAAGGTGCGGCCGCCGATAATATTGGAAGGCCGGCGTACTCGGTTCCGGCCAACATCTCTTGGACGTACCACTTCTGGGCAATGGAGACGATCTGAACTGATGGGTCGTCTGCCACTAAGGCGAAGTAGCTGTGAAGTGGCGCAGCAGTTTTGCCGACCGCGCGTCGGACATACGCGAGGGTCTCTTCATGGTCGCCCGCTGTGGCATCCAAAACCGCTTGCTGGTCTTCCACGAGTGGTGTGATCGAGCGATCCTCGTTTCGTTTTGAAATTGGGCGTGTTTCGACGGCCGTGTTTACAACGCGCCATTCGTTGCCATCCCGTTCCAGCATCAGATCGATGACGCCCAAATGGCTGCCCCAGAAGCCGCCCATGGTTGCTGGCTTCCCGTGGATCAGACCGTTTTCCGCATCCACCGCCGCGTAGTCGGCATAGGTAGGCGATGGGAATACAAGGTGGCTATGTCCCGTCACCAACGCATCAATTCCGTCGACCGAAGCCAATGGAACGCTGGCGTTTTCCATTCCATCAGATTCATCAGCCGAACCAATTCCAGAATGCGATAATGCGATGATGATGTCTGCGCCTTGTTCCCGCATTTGTGGGACGTAGGCGCGTGCGGTTTGCACGATGTCGCGGGCGGTGACGTTGCCTTCAAGGTGCTTTCGATCCCAGTTCATGATCTGAGGCGGTACAAAACCAATCAGACCGATCTTGATCGGATGTTCGGTTCCGTCTCCGTCTTTCAGCACGCGGTCGAGGATGACATAGGGCTCAATCAGTGTGTCGTCCCCGGTTGGGTCGGCCGCTTCAGATTTCACAACGTTGGCGGAAACAATCGGGAAATCTGACCCAGCCAGAGACTTCATCAAAAAGTCGAGACCGTAGTTAAACTCGTGGTTTCCTAGAGTGGAAGCATCAAACCCGACAGTGTTCATCGCGGTGATGATTGGATGCATGTCGCCTTCCTGCATACCGCGCTCATAGGCGATGTAGTCGCCCATTGGATTGCCCTGAAGAAAGTCTCCGTTGTCGAGCAACAAAGAATTGGTTGCTTCTGCTCGGATGTTGGCGATGTGCGTTGCTACACGGGAAAGTCCAACAGTGTCGCGCGGCCGATCAGAATAATAGTCGTATGGCCAAACGTGCACATGAAGGTCCGTGGTTTCCATTATGCGCAAGTGGGCTTGACCGGAAGCAGCGCGGGCCGAAAATGGGTGCAGTGCTATCATTGACGCCCCGGCGGTTGTCGTAAGAAATGAACGGCGAGTCATCGCCGGACCAAATGGTCTAGGCATGGAAATCTCCCTGATATTGAAATGTGATGGTTCAATTTGAACATGAAGCTACCAAGACACCGAGCGAATTCTTTTGTGACAATTGTCATGCACTGGCCGATTGCACACAACCCGCCGGAAATGGTGAGTTTTTCCGCAATTGCCGGATGAGTGCGTTCGTGCCAAACGTGTTGCGAAGCATTCGGAAGTTCTCATGAGAAACGCAGAATCAGTGACGTTTGGCGGTGGCGGACTTGATCGCGCCGCTCATATGCGAGCGGACCCACCTGCAGGAAAAACCATGCCGATTTGGCGTGGCAAACCGCTCATGTACTGTGACGGGCCAGAACGCGTGCTGGGCTTCCTTGACGAGGGGCATCCGGTTTTGAAACTTGCTGAAGAGGATCCGGTTTTTCTTGGATTGGACGGCGATGATCCGGTCTATGCACAAGACATATCTGAGTGGGAACCTGAAGAACCTGTGGACACGGTAGGTGCGTTCCTCGACCCGTCGGAGCAGACTCATCCCCTGATTTCTTCTGAATACAGATTTTGTGAACTACGCGCGGTCATGACACTTCTGAGCGCGAGGAATGCGGAAATTGCCGCGACCGCCAAAGCCATTTTGGGATGGCATGAAACACACCAGTTTTGCGCAAAGTGTGGTGGCCGAAGCCGGATTGCTCAATCCGGGTGGCAGCGGAATTGCCCCGAATGCGGGGCCAGCCATTTTCCGCGAACCGATCCTGTTGTGATCATGCTGATTACACATGGAAATTCAGTGTTGATCGGGCGATCGCCTGGATGGCCGGAAGGGATGTATTCTTTGCTGGCGGGATTTGTGGAGCCCGGAGAATCGATTGAAGCAGCTGTCCGACGAGAAGTACTGGAGGAGTCCGGAATCACGGTGGGCGAAGTCACCTATTTGTCGTCGCAGCCTTGGCCGTTTCCATCGTCACTCATGTTTGGTTGTGCAGGCGAGGCGACTTCGACTGAAATAACCGTTGATCCAGAAGAGCTTGATGATGCCATTTGGGTCAACCGCGAAGAGATGGTGCAGGCGCTTGCAGGGGTTCACCCCACACTCAAACCGGCACGTCGTGGTGCCATCGCCAGATTTCTTCTGGAAAACTGGCTTGCCGATTCACTCGACTAACTGCATTCAAGGACCATGAAGTTTTCTACTCGTGAAGATATCGAAGCCCCTTTGTCGACGGTTTACGAGGCTGTCACTGACTTTGACGGGTTTGAGCGACAATTGCTTCGACGGGGTGTAGATATTGCGCATGATGAGAGTTGCCCGCCGCCAAACCTTGGTGCGGTCTGGCAAGCGACGGCCAAATGGCGCAATCGCGCGTATGATGTAGACGCAGAGCTTATTTCTATCGATCCCGACAACGGATACGCGGTTGAAAGCCGAGTTGGAGGGGTCGAGTGCCTTGCTGTAGTCGATCTGGTGCCTCTATCGAAATCTCGCACAAGGCTTCTGGTGTCTGCGGAGCTCAAGCCAACTACATTGTCTTCGCGATTGCTTATCCAGTCCTTAAAGCTGACCAAAGGGTCGCTGACGAAGCGATTCAAGAAACGCGTTTTTGATTTTGCGCAGTCGATCGAGGCTTAGCCCGAAAGCTTGGCGTGAACCTCGTCCAGATCAATCTCGCCAATCGGCAACTTGTTGGCCGGATTCTCAAAATCGTACCGGAACAAATCGAAATCACGTTTATAGATTTCGTAGGTTAGGTGTATCGCGAGATCGTCAAAGAAATCTTCGACTGGATGCGCTCGTTTTGGACCGTGACCTTCGCTTTCGTTGAATCTTGGTATGTCCGATAATTCGATGCCGACAGGCGTTTCCACGGAATCCAGAACCGTTTGCATGCCGTCATTGAACGCTTCGGTCCAGAAGATCTGATTGTACTTGCCGCCGTTCGCGATGAACGTCGAAACGTGCCCGGATTGCGATGACCAATGGATATCCGGGTCCATGGGTTTGCGGAAGCGAATGGTATCGCGAGCGAACAACAAGAACCTGCGGAACATCGCGATCTGATCGAATTCGCCGTCGACATTTATGCCGTATTGCTGGGCAAGCTGTGGAACCAAGTTTCCACGATATCGCTGTCCGTTCCGTTGGATGCCCGCAATCTTGTCAAAGAAAGAAGACAACACACGCGTGTAGGGATTTCGCACGCAAGTAAACGCAAAGCTTTTATTCGCGCGGACGTTGGCTTCGATGAGCGGCTGACTGTCCGATAGCGCCCATTTGTGAAGCCCACTTTGAGCATCATGGATATCGCCGTCGAAGAACTCGCCGTGATCGGTGAAGTACATGATTTGTCCGATAGACGAGCAGGCGCACTTCGGGACAACCCTGTACACCATACTTTCGCTGATTGTCATCCAGGTGCCCGGAAAACCCATTTAAGCGAATGCCTCACTCGATTATCGCGTCTATAGCGCACTTTTTCGCACAGAAACAAATATCAGCGTTTTCTTCAATCCTCTGTGATGCTTTAAACGCCATGTGGGGTCATTAGGGCGAGGAACGACGAAGGAATGGCGAAAATCGCCTACATTCTTTTGTGTCACCGCGATGCGGAAAGCATCGTGGCGCAGGCGGAGCGTCTGACGTCGAACGGTGATAATGTCGTCATCCATTTTGACGCTCGCGCATCTTCCAGTGAATTTGCCAAGCTGATCCAAGGCCTCAATGACAATCCGAACGTGGCGTTTGCGGACAAACGGTACAAATGTGGATGGGGCGAATGGAGCCTGGTCGGTGCCACACTTTCGGCGCTTCGGACAGCGGTTGATCGCTTTCCGCGCGCCACGCATTTTTACATGCTCTCCGGCGACTGCGCGCCCATCAAGTCGGGCGAGTATATCCGGAACTATTTGGAGGATCGCGATCAGGATTTCATCGAAAGCTATGACTTCTTCGAAAGCGACTGGATCAAAACCGGATTTCGTGACGAACGGTTGGTCTATCGTCATTGGTTCAATGAGCGGTCTCAGAAAAGACTGTTCTACACGTCGTTTAACCTACAGCGTCGACTCGGGTTAAAACGAAACCCGCCTGACGACATCGAGATGATGATCGGGAGCCAATGGTGGTGTTTGCGCCGCCGGACGATTGAGGCTCTGATTGAGTTTGTCGACCAGCGCCCGGACGTTCTTCGGTTTTTCAAAACAACGTGGATCCCAGACGAGACTTTTTTTCAAACTCTGGTTCGCCATCTTGTCCCTGGAAACGAGATAGAGTGCAGAACACTGACTTTTCTGATGTTTTCGGACTATGGAATGCCAGTGACGTTTTACAACGACCACTACGACCTGCTTGTCGCGCAGGACTTTCTTTTTGCGCGAAAAATTAGTCCGGAAGCGCACGAGCTTAAGCGTCGTCTGGGCCAGTTGTATACCGAGACTGGACGGCATTTTAAGGTCTCTCACGAAGGTCAAAGGCTTTACTCGTTTTTGACGGGACGTGGCCGAATTGGAGAACGTTTTGCACCCAGATTTTGGGAGAAAGACGCGACCATCGGTCGTGAACGAACACTGATGATCGTAACGTGCAAGAAATGGCACGTTGCCAAGCGTTTGCTTGACAGGATCGGCGGTGTGTCAAATCTTCCGTCGATCGAGTATTTGTTTGACGAAGAGGCGACGCCGTTGCCTGACCTTGGTGGTATCCAGGCAACTTTGGAAAAGCGCACCCGGCATCGCCGCGCACTGATGCGGATGCTTTTTGACTATTATGAAACCGACCGATTAATGATCTGTCTGGACCCCTCCAACCTCGAACTATTTCGCGACTTCTATAACGATCGAAGCGAAACTCGACTTCTTGAGATCGAGTGCGCCTACACCGAGGAATATCTTAAGGGGCACGCTAAACGGGTCGGGTTAGCCAGCGAAACCACTCCCGAGGGCTCTTTTCAGACGTTGATGCCTACGATCCGGAACGGTGTCGCCCACGAGAGCGAGCTTATCCGGGATCAGCAGTTTCCCGAATTTTACCGTATCCGTGAACGTGCCACTCCCGAGGAAAACGCTGAACCACTGGCCAAGTTTTTGGGCATAGAGCCGGACAAGGCGTTGGAGATCGCCCGGACTGATTATCTCTTTGTTGATTGAGGACTGCCATGGCCTATGCCTACGACGACCAGAATATATTTGCGAAGATTTTGCGTGGAGAGATACCGAATTCAACGGTGGCTGAATCTGAGCACACACTTGCATTTCTGGATATTAGCCCGCAGGCACCGGTGCATATTTTGGTGATCCCAAAAGGGCAATACGTGACGGCAGATCACTTCGCCGCCGAAGCGTCGCCTGAGGAAATCACCGATTTCTGGAAGACCTTCGCCCAGATCGTTTCTGATCAGGGCGTCGGGGACGGCGGGAATGGATATCGCATGATTTCAAACTCGGGTTCGGATGGCGTGCAGGATGTACCTCATTTCCATTTGCACATTCTCGCCGGGCGCCGTTTGGGACCGATGCTTCAACGCGTTTAGCCGTCAGAACACTGCGTGCTCTCTGAGCTCAACGCGTTCTTCGCCAGCCAGAACCTGATTGTAGTAGTCGAATAGAGTGTCGTGCCCAAAAGACGGCGTGTCGGCCTCGCTATACGCTTGCGTGTTCCGGTTGTAGACCAGCATGGACTCGGATCCGTAATACCGTCCAATCCGCGCAAGCTGCGCTTTTTCTTTGAGGCCCGGAAAGAAGCGGCCGCCAAGATCAAGCAATTTGATTATCCGATCCATCGTCGCAAGCGAAACTTCTTTGAATTTCGGTTTCTGGCCGGTCAGTCTGAAAAGCTCATTTCCCATGTCTCGGGGTGTCAATGCTGGCCCCGGGCCGCCGATCGGAAGTTCGGCATATCTTTTCTTCGGGTCATCGACACAAGACGCAATGAAGGCTCCGAGGTCACGATCACTGATCGGCTTGCAAGCGGTTAGTGTACCATCGCCAAAGACGACGAATGACTTACCTTTTTTCACGCGTTCGATTTGTCCGCCGAGCGATTTGAAAAATGCAGTGGGGCGGACAATAGACCATGTCACGCCGGAATTCTTGAGTTCTTCTTCGTATGCGAGCTTCGCGCGCTGGAATTCCAGCTGGGGCTTTTGAACGCAAATTGCCGAAAGGTGGACGACGTGTGACACCCCAACGTCGAGCGCGCCTTTTAAGACGTTCAGGTTGGCGTCATGATCAATTGCCCAAGCGTCGTCTGGTTCCCCCGTTCGCGAAGCGAGGCACGAAACCAAGACATCGAAATGATCGCCCTGGAAGCAGTCGCGTTCGAGAAGATAATGATTTGTGACTGTTCCAAACCTGAGTTGAACTTTCGCGGGGATGCCTTCGATGTCGGCGTCGGGACGCACAAAGGCGACGACGTCATGCATGGTACTTGCCAGTGCTGCCGCCGCGGCTTTCCCTGCGCTGCCGGTGGCTCCGACAAGAAGAATACGTTTTGGTCGTGGTCCGGGGCGCGTGGTGGTGACGCGTCTTCTGGGGCTCATTGTCTGCATTGCGACACTTCGTTTCGGTTCACCCCCGTGGCGCGCATTTTGCGCATTTGGTGGTAACGGGTCAATCCCAGATATCAGTGCGTGTGAGTCCTGTGGCGCGCGCGAAACTTCGTGAGCTTGAGTCCTTTTTCTCTTTTATAACAGTCGGGTAACCGGGTGTGAGCTTGTGGCGCAGAAATGCCATTGGATGTGCCCGTAATGTCAGGCGCATCGATACATAATCCTCAACCACCTGTTCGCCTTCTGTCATCTCAGGCAAGCTGGGCAGAGGTTCCTCGATACCTTCTCCATCCATATCACCAGCAAAAAGCGGTAAAGGGCGTTCGGATCCGATTGCGGCAGCGGCCCAAAGCGCCTCGCGCCGACTTAACCCGACTGAGGCAAAAGTATCCGCTTCGGCCAAGATACGAAGTTGGCGCGGATCAAGCCCGGCGCGCCGCCAAACATCTTCCACAGACAGATATCCGTTTCCGCGCGCTGCGGCGATCCAGCTTGCATCATCTTCTTTCAGCGACTTGATCTGTCGAAAACCCAGCCGCAGCGCCAGTCCGCCCTTGCCATCAGGCTCCATGATGTTGTCCCAGGTCGATGCATTGATATCGGGAGGACGTACTTCAACCCCGTGTTCACGCGCATCTCTCACGATCTGTGCAGGAGCGTAAAATCCCATCGGCTGCGCATTCAAAAGCGCGCAGGCAAAGATGCCTGGATGATGGCACTTCAGCCACGCGGAGGCATAAACCAATAGTGCGAAGCTGGCAGCGTGGCTTTCTGGGAAGCCATAGGATCCAAATCCCTCAATCTGGCTGAAACATCGGGCCGCGAAATCATCGTCATAACCATTTTCGCGCATGCCTTTCATAAAGCGGGTACGAAACTCGCTGACGTTTCCATGTTTCTTGAAAGTGGCCAGTGATCGACGCAGCCGGTCAGCCTCTTCCGGAGAAAACCCAGCGCCCACAATCGCGATCTGCATCGCTTGTTCTTGAAAAAGCGGTACGCCAAGCGTTTTGCCGAGTACTTGGCCCAATGCATCAGAGGGAAACTCGACTTTCTCTTCACCGTTTCGCCGACGGATATAAGGGTGCACCATGTCTCCCTGAATTGGGCCGGGGCGGATAATGGCTGTTTCGATGACCAGATCATAAAATGTTCGCGGCTTCATGCGTGGCAGGAAGTTCATCTGCGCCCGGCTTTCCACCTGAAAAACCCCAAGCGAGTCCGCCTTGCAAAGCATGTCATAGACAGCGGGGTCCTCGGCCGGCAGCGTGGCCAGCGTGTAATCGATCTGATGATGGCTCTCGATCAGGTTGAAGGCCTTGCGGATGCAGCTCAGCATTCCCAAGGCCAGAACATCGACCTTCAGAATGCCTAGCGCCTCGATATCGTCCTTGTCCCAGCAGATGACCGTTCTGTCTTCCATCGTGGCGTTTTCAATCGGGACAAGTTCGTCCAATCGGCCTTCGGTCATTATGAACCCGCCGACATGCTGTGACAGGTGTCGGGGGAATCCCTGAATTTCGAATATCAGCTTCAATGTTTGACGAAGCCGTCGATCCGTGGGGTCCAGCCCGATCTCGCGGAGCTGCTGCTCAGCCATCCCGCTGGTATCGAAAAAACCCCAAAGCTGAGAGGAGATTGCGCCGATTGTATCTTCGGTCAGCCCCATGGCGCGACCAACTTCGCGGATCGCCCTTTTGCCGCGATAATGCACGACCGTGGCGCAAAGCCCGGCGCGATGACGGCCATAGCGTTCATAGATATGCTGTATCACTTCCTCGCGGCGCTCGTGTTCGAAGTCGACGTCGATGTCAGGCGGTTCGTCGCGGGCTTCGGAGACAAAACGTTCGAAGACCATGGTGCCGATCTCGGGCGAGACACTGGTGACACCAAGGCAGTAACACACCACGGAATTTGCTGCAGACCCACGCCCCTGGCAGAGTATCCCGCGTGATCTGGCAAAGGCCACGACATCGCGGACAGTTAGGAAATAGGGTTCATACTTGAGTTTTGCGATCAGCGTCAGCTCATGCTCCAAAAGTGTTTTCACATGATCTGGCGCGCCAGCAGGATAGCGCCATTTCAATCCTTCATAGGCGAGCCGTTTCAAACGCTCTGCGGCCGTTTCACCCTTCGCGATTTCAGACGGATATTCATAGCGGAGCACGTCCAGCGAGAAATCCAAGGTCTTGGCTAATGCAGTTGCCCGATCAATTGCGTCCCCATGTGAGCCAAAACGTCGGCGCATCTCGGTCTCAGACCGCAACCGAACTTCCGCATTGGCAAGCGCCGCGCGCCCAAGCGCTTCGACTTTGACGCCGGTTCGAATGGCGGTCAGGACGTCTGCCAATCGTCGCCGTGCGCCGTGATGCATCCGGGGGCTAGCGCTGGCAATTGTGGGGATGCCCATCTTGCCGGCCAAGGTGGTAAGTTTGTCAAAGCGTTCGGGGTCCTGACCATCGTAGCGGGGCGACATCAACAGAGAACACTCTTCACCAAATGCCTTGATCAACCGTTTTGCTTCGTGCTGCCAACGCTCTCCTGCTCCTAGGGCAGGGGGATGGATTAGCAGCGCCTGATCGCCGCCAAACTCCAACAGGTCCGCTATCTCCAATCGACAACTACCCTTTTCTGCCCGCAGTCGCCCGCGCGAGATCAGGCGGCAGAGCCGCCCCCATCCCGCCCGATTTCGTGGCAGTGCGGTCACGCTGAAGCCGGTTTCCAGCACTATGCGCGCGCCGGGAACAAGCTTTGGCACATTCAGAATAGCTGCTGAAGCGTCCAGAGGAGGCGGCTGCACTCGTGTTTCAAACCCCGCTTTCGGGCCGTCGAGAAAGTCTTCAATTTCTTCGGGTGCCCATGTTCCAGACTTACGTCGCCCGGCACCACCCGGATAGCTTTCAAATAATTGCGGCTTTCCAGCCCACGCATTCACCGGAGCTGGCGGCCCAATCAGATCGCCTTCAACTCGTTCTTTCACCTGCCGGGCGATTTCGCGGATACGGGTATGAGCTCGTACGACCCCAGCAACCGAGTTTTCATCGGCAATCGCCAGCGCACTTAATCCCAGTAACGCAGCGCGATCCACGTATTCCTCGGCATGACTGGCGCCGGTCAGAAACGTGAAGTTTGAAGTGATATTCAGCTCGGCAAAGCCCATTACACTCTCTTGTTTCAACATCCAGACTGAGACGGCTCACATTGCTGAAGCCGTTTTCGTTAACGTCTCGACTCAGGGGTTTGTATAAGATATTCACGTTTTGTTCTCATTTCCAGTTCTGATCTTGATCCGGCTTCTCGACATCGGATGCTCACATGATCAGACTAAGCCAAAGGAGACACAGATGCGCAGCTTCGACGAAATATTTGCCATTGCCGCCGAACGCCATGGCGGTGCGGCCGCGCTTAAGGCGAAACTGTCGAGGCCGCTGCCACCCAAGGAAATTGCGGCACTACCCGAGGATCGCTGGCTGTCTGGAATGACTCAACGTGTGTTTTCTGCCGGATTCAATTGGAAGGTCATCGAAGCCAAATGGGATGGCTTTGAAACGGCATTCCACGGATTCAACGTCGATAAATGTGCGATGATGAATGACGAGTGGCTCGATCAATTGCTGACCGATACACGCATCGTGCGCAATGGCTCCAAAATTCAAAGCGTTCGAGACAATGCAGTGTTCATTCAGGAACTTCGCGACGATGGCGGGATCGGCAAAGTGTTCTCAGAGTGGTCGGGCGAGAAATACATAGACCTTCTGGCCCTTCTCAAGTCTCGCGGTTCGCGACTTGGAGGTACTTCCGGTCAATACTTCCTGCGTTTTGCCGGTGTCGACAGTTTCATCTTGTCGTCAGATGTCACTGCCCGACTGGTCACTGAAGGCGTGGTAGATAAAGCTCCAACATCCAAAAGGGCGCTGCAAGCCACACAGGATGCGTTCAACAAATGGGCATCGGAGTCTGGCAGATCGCTTACAGAAATCAGCCGCGTGCTCGCAATGTCAGTCTAACCTTATTGACCGCTAACGCACTGCCCGTCACGATAGCAATTCAGAAGACGACGCTCGCCGTCACGGTCCCAGCGAACAACGTCGCCGCCACAAGGACCAATCCGCACGAAAAGTTCGTCGTCCCGGATTTCGACGCCAAAGAACATCTCTACGTCTTCAGTTTCAGCGCTTCCGCACCAGGGACCCAAACAATAGGCTTCGATCGTAACGGCACGGTCGAATGGGCTAGAGAAACTGTCCTTACCCAAAGCAATTCCGACAAGTCGCGCAGGCGTTGGTGCGCGTTTGTCTGAATTTTGAATCGGTTCGGAGACCGGTCCTGTGATCTCAATACGCCCACGAACCATGTAAAACGGTTCATCAGCGTCACGGACATATTCGAAAAGGCGCACAGCGTCGGGGCGCAGACAAGACAACGCAATGGCGCTTTGCGCCGCAGATATCGTCAAGACTGCTGCAAGGAATAAAACCCTTATCATCAAAGACGCTCCCGAAACTCCGCCATAACTTGCCTGTAAACGTCGCGCTTGAAAGGAACGATGTCACTCACAACGTCGTCGGCTGATGACCAGCGCCATCGGCTAAATTCCTGATGCCTTTGATCAATCCTGATGTCGTCGTCAGAACCGGAAAACCGCAATAGGAACCACTTCTGCGACTGGCCGCGATACCGACCCTTCCACAGCTTGCCCACCAAATGTGTGGGCAAGTCATACAAAACCCAATCTTGCGTTTCCGCTTCAACCGTCACCAGGTTACCAGACACGCCCGTTTCTTCTTCTAACTCTCGAAGCGCTGCAGCCGCGGGTGTCTCGCCCTTGTCTATGCCACCCTGCGGCATCTGCCATGCGCCGGGGGTGTCCACACGTTCACCGGTGAAAACCAAGCCGTCGGGATTCACAAGGACAACACCCACGCATGGGCGATACGGAAGTTCACTGCTCATGGGTAACACCTTCCAGTTTCGTGGCGGCTATTCAATATCAGACCTATTCTTCGAGCTGATCTGCACAATTCCAAAATATCATACCAAATCCACCGGCTAGCCCCTTTCCACCCGACAAACACCGGGCTATAGGGCCTCGTCCCAAATCTATAGGAGGTCAAAGTGGGCTATCGCGTCGCTATCGCCGGCGCCACGGGCAATGTGGGCCGCGAAATGCTGAACATTCTGGCTGAACGCCAGTTTCCTGCTGATGAAGTGGTTGCGCTTGCATCGCGCAAATCGCTTGGCACAGAGGTTAGCTACGGTGACACGACACTGAAGACGAAGGACCTCGATACATTTGATTTCACCGGCTACGACATGGCGCTGTTTGCCATCGGAGCGACCGCCACCAAGGAATACGCGCCAAAAGCCGCTGCAGCCGGCTGCGTCGTCATCGATAACTCGTCATTGTATCGCTATGAGCCGGATATCCCGCTGATTGTACCGGAAGTTAACCCGGATGCGATCGAGCAGTACTCGAACCGCAACATCATCGCGAACCCCAACTGCTCCACGGCGCAGATGGTGGTGGCCCTGAAGCCGCTTCACGATCGGGCGAAAATCAAGCGCGTCGTAGTTTCGACCTACCAATCTGTGTCGGGCGCCGGAAAAGAAGGGCTGGATGAACTTTGGGATCAAACCAAAGCGATCTACAATCCGACGACAGAAGTGCCGCCGTCTAAATTCCAAAAGCAGATTGCATTTAATGTGATCCCTCAGATCGACGTCTTCATGGAAGACGGATCGACCAAGGAAGAATGGAAGATGGTTGCCGAGACGAAAAAGATCGTCGACCCATCCATCAAGGTAACTGCGACCTGTGTCCGTGTTCCGGTATTCGTGGGGCATTCAGAAGCCGTGAATATCGAGACCGAGGATTTCCTTGATGAGGATGAGGCACGCGACATTCTTCGCGAGAGCCCTGGCATTATGGTTGTCGATAAGCGGGAAGAGGGCGGCTACACCACCCCAATTGAATGCGTTGGCGACTTCGCGACGTTCATCAGTCGCATCCGCCAAGACAGCACCATCGAAAACGGCCTGAATTTTTGGTGCGTTTCCGACAATCTCAGAAAAGGGGCTGCACTAAACGCTGTGCAGATCGCCGAGCTTCTTGGGAATCGGGTCCTTAAGAAGGGCTGATTTCAAAGGGTTTTTGCTGACCGCGGACGGTTATTGTTCACGGTCAGCAACCATTTCCGTCAGCAACCATTGATTGTTCTTGGCTACCGTAAGTCGCGGAAATTTTATTGCGGGGCGATTTCGCCGTATTTCATCCACAGAAAATTGGAGAAATATGAGGAAACCGGCCCAAAATTGGGCGATTGCTGAATTTTAAAGAGAATTTTCGGTTTTGCTGCCCAAAACTTGCCACAATCTGCCTTATCGCGGCCACAATTCACGCCAAGTCTTTCCGGGTGGGGGCGCATGGATAGGGGTCAAGTCGCCATGACGCCGATAACAGAAGACCAAGTCTTATCGCTCATGAAAGGGCTAGAGGCGCGGGAACGCGCCGCAATGAAAAATCTGAAGGGTAAGGTGCCAGCATCCGCCGCAGGCGGAAGTTCAACGGCACGAATTCTCCCAATAGAAGCCAAACCCGTCAGAAGGTTAGTTTCTGAAGAGCAAACGCGTGGGGATGTAGTTGCGTTGGAAAATGCGCGTCAAAAACGACGTGAGAGACGCACAATCCACGGTCAGTTCATCTTCCGAGCTGACGCCGCGCTTAGCTGACAAAAGTAAATGTTTTTCGATTTCTCCCGGGGGCCAAACCAGGAGAACGGCAATGCCGCTGACACTAACGCACGATCAAAATGCAAACAAAGAACCAGGTGAGGTGCTTAGTCGCGTCACGGATGCTCTTAGGACGATGAGAATGGGCGAAACAGAGGTGCGCACCGCACCTTCGACTTTGATGTTCCGGACTTCACGCTCGAACGTCTACACTCGCCACGACCGTTAGCGGCACTTTAGTTACTGGCGTTAAGGAACCGCCTCCGACCCGTGCTGACGGATCGGAGGCGTTTTGAATTGTTGCAGTGCGTCAAACCTGAACGAACTCTTTCGCGCTGGAGTCGTACTGAAGCAAACTGCCACTTGCGATGTCGATCCAAAGACCATGCAAGCTTAGATCGCCGCTCTCCACTGCGTCCTTTACGAACGTATAGGACATTAGGTTCTCAAGGCTGACGAGAATGCCTTCTTTCTCTAATGCGGCGACTTCATCGTCAGATGAACCTTTGATGCGATCGTAACCGGGGCGAAGCACATCTAGCCAACGTCCAACATTGCTGTCCGCCGCTTCCAACTCTGGCGCATCACCCGAGCACATTGCGTGACATCCTGCGACACCGCCACAGCCAGAGTGCCCAAGCACAACGATGTGACGTATCTTCAGGGCAGTCACCGCGTACTCAATTGCGGAACTGGTGCATAGTCGAATTGGGTCGTCAGAGTTGGCTGGCACCAAATTGGCAACGTTGCGGTGGAGGAAGAAGTCACCTGGTGCTCCTCCAAAAAGCGCCACAGAGTCGACCCGGCTGTCAGCACAGGAGATGATCATCGCGGGCGGATGCTGACCGTCAGACACCAAACGTTCGAACAGTTGGCTGTTCGCCGCGTAACTTCCTTCCTTCCAGTCCCTATACCGCTCGGTCAAGAACTGAGGAAGAACCTGTACGTTTTGCATGTCTATCGCCTGTGCTCAATGTAAAACCCTTAAAACGCGAAGAAAATCCGGCGCATTTTCCGGCACTTATCAATCAAATCTTTGCAGAGCGCAATTAGGGATCGGTTTGGGGCCAAGTGGAGATGGGTAAGTGTTTGATAACGTTGTGGGCTGTCGGCCGATCGATATGATTTATGTTGATCCGGCGCCCCTTAAAGAAATGGTTCGTGCGCGTGGCTTGCCTCGGACAGAGTTCATCACCAGTACGGCCATGGAGGAAATTGCCGAAAGGCTTTCAACCGCAGAGGCCGCATGGGAAGCTGGCGAGTTCGCGCGTCTGTCGAAAATCTGTCGCTCCATCATCGGGTTGTCTGAAGAGATTGGGCTTGAGTCACTTGCCCAAGTTGCTGGCTGCATAGCTGGCGATGTCGGGCGTAATGACACGAACGCTTTGGCGGCGCTGGTCGCGCGCCTTGTTCGTGTCGGTGAAGCGTCGCTATCGGCACTTTGGGATTTGGGGCATCTCCGGCTCTGATCTTGCTGTTCCCGCTGTGCCAGATAGGTTGAGACGACAGGTCACAAATCGTGCGGGACAATGGCGGACAAGAATTCAAAAAGCGCAAACGCAAAGGCGATGTCTTTTGCACACTCTGATCAAGGAACAATAAAGCTGACGCTCGTGAGCAAAGACGAGTTCGCCGGTTGGCTTGAAAGTCTTTCTGGTGGGGATGCGGGATGGATCAAGTCTACCGGTTTCAAGGGTGGCTACGGTCAAGCAATCGCGATGCCAGGCGATGATGGGGAGATCGGGTGGGCTGTAGCCGGAATGGGCGACGAGCGGGCGCGCTCGCGCAATCGGTTTCTTGGCGCAAAGGTTCGATCCGTACTCCCTGCCGGGGTGTATTCACTCGCGTCGGACTTGGGGACCGAACAGCTTACAGATTTTTCGCTGGGTTGGTTGCTGGAGGGGTACCGATTTGACCGATACGCGAAGAAGTCACGCCCAAAAGCCGAATTGGTTCGCCCAAATGGGGTCGATAGTGCGCGACTGGAAGCTGTAGCCGCGGGCGAAGCGCTTGCCCGCGACCTAATAAATACGCCCGCTTCGGATATGGGACCTGATGAGCTTGAAGCGGCTGCCCATGCATTGGCCGAAGAACACGCAGCTACGATTGAAGTCGTCTCGGGCGATGATCTTTTGTCGCAAACCTTCCCCTTGGTGCACGCCGTTGGGCGGGCCAGCACTCGGAAACCTCGTTTGATCGACATCAGATGGGGTTCAGATGGCCCGATGCTGACTCTTGTCGGCAAGGGTGTCTGCTTCGATACGGGTGGCCTGAACCTTAAGCCGACGGCATCCATGGCGTTGATGAAAAAGGATATGGGTGGGTCGGCCAACGTCTTGGGCTTGGCGCACATGATCATGGCGTCAGGCATGCAGTGCCAACTCAGAGTGTTGATACCAGCCGTCGAGAATTCCGTCGCCGGTGATGCCTTCCGTCCGGGCGACATTCTGACAAGCCGCAAGGGTTTGACCGTGGAAATCAATAATACAGATGCTGAAGGCAGGCTGGTTCTGGCGGATGCCTTGACGTTTGCGGATGCCGATGAACCGGACCTCATTATTTCGATGGCAACTTTGACTGGCGCCGCCCGCGTTGCCGTCGGCGCGGATCTTGCACCCTATTACGCGACCACGCAGGCAGACGCAGATGCTGTCGAGACGGCTGCGTCTCATGTCGCCGATCCAGTGTGGCGGATGCCATTCTGGGAGCCGTACGAAAAGATGATCGAGCCGGGAATCGCCGACTTGGACAATGCACCTAAAGGTGGCTTTGCGGGGTCCATAACGGCAGCGCTGTTTCTGCGTCGCTTCGTGACAGAGACACCCCGCTACATGCACTTTGACATCTATGGCTGGTGCCCGTCGAATGAGCCCGGGCGTCCAAAGGGTGGTGTGGGGCAGGGCATCCGCGCTCTGTTCGAAGCACTGCCTGGAATGTTATCCAAGTGACCGGGAACCTTCATTCGGTTCTGGCGAACGCTTGGCTGCGGCCCGCGCCCGACGCCCCGCCTGATCGGCAGATGTTGTTTGGCGATGCTTTTGACGTTGAGCGGGTCGAGGGTGATTGGGCGTTTGGGTCTGCTGCCAAGGATGGCTATGTCGGATGCGTAGAATCCAACCTTTTGGCGACAAAGACGACAGATCTGAAAGTTGTCATGGTTGCCGTGCGCAGCACTTGGGGCTACGCCGAGCCGGACATCAAGTCTACTCCGGTTGTCGATCTTCACATGACCAGCCCGCTTTCCGTTATTTCTGAACAGCCTGAATGGTACGAAATTCGCATGGGCGAGGCTTCGGTCTTTGTGCCGAGCGCACACTGTGTCGAAGGAGAGAGAGCATTTGAGCATCCCGGGACAGCTGCTCGGGCATTCCTCGGAACGCCATACCTTTGGGCTGGAAATACCGGATTTGGGCTTGATTGCTCAGGGTTGGTTCAAGTCGCGATGCGTGCATGCGGTATATGGTGTCCGGCGGACAGCAAAGACCAAGAGGCGTCAATTGAAGGAACGCGCCTGGCGGACGGAGAAGCCTTCAAAGCCGGTGATTTGGTTTTTTGGAAAGGGCATGTGGCGATGTTGTCCGGCGCTGAGTCACTGATCCACGCTAATGCCCATCACATGGCAGTCGTCGAAGAACCCGTGCACTCGGCAATTGAACGAATCGCATCAACAGAAACAGGTCCGATCACAACGCATCTTCGGCCAGATGTGACTTGATAGGTTTTGGGCTATTCGACGGCGCGAATGAGCTTTCGCTCTAACACGCGCAAAACGGTGCGCAAGTCGTGCCCGCGCTTCAGAATTTGACCGTCCATTCCAATAACGCAGTACATTCCTTGTTTGGACCGTAACTTCGGTCTTTTTTCGATACGATAAAGTGGATGCTCGGCCGTCCTGCGAAATACCGAAAATATGGCAACATCTTTCAGAAAAGACATGCCGTAATCGCGCCATTCACCGGCGGCAACCATACGGCCGTAAAGCCCCAGAATCGTCGATAATTCCTTGCGATCAAAGGCAACTTTTTCGTTTGTGCGTTGCCCTGGAAACGGAGTTGGAGCGTTCATAATTGAAATCTGCCTGTGGAACTTTGGTAAATCAACCCTCGCCTCAACTTCGCCACAAAATTACCTCGCGACGGGCGCGGTTGGCCCGCGATGTCGCCCAAGTCGCCTTTCATACCGAAAAGGTAGCGACAAAACGCTATCCCCGGTGCCGCGGATCAACAGCCCCCACCCAGCCCGTGGCATCGGGGAACTACCAAAAAGCGGCCTTTGCGACCAACCACGCGAAGGCTGTTTTGCTTTTTAGGGCCATCAACCATATCCCGGTACTTGTGAGTGGCAGATCGCTTGCCTATACAGCCGGTCATGGGCCGAATATGTGCAATCATCATTCGAATTAGTGGCCCGGCGCTCTGACAGAATGAGCCGCCGGGTTTCAGGCGTTGAGACGCTCCGCCACCCTATCCTGACATTCAAGAATTTCTGAGGACACAATCCCATGTGTGCCGACACACCCGACTACAAAGATACCCTGAATTTGCCAGAAACCGAGTTTCCCATGCGTGCCGGCCTTCCGAAGCGCGAGCCGACCTGGCTGGAACATTGGAATTCCATTGGCGTCTATGACCGGTTACGCGAAAAACACGGTCGTGAGAGTTTTACACTGCATGATGGCCCTCCATACGCGAACGGGCATCTGCACATTGGCCACGGTCTAAACAAAATCCTGAAGGACTTTGTTGTTCGGTCTCAGCAGATGATGGGCCGCGACGCGCGTTATATCCCCGGGTGGGATTGTCACGGGCTTCCCATCGAATGGAAGATCGAAGAGCAGTACCGGAAAAAAGGTAAGAACAAAGACGAAGTCGATATCGTTGAGTTCCGTCGCGAGTGCCGTGAATTTGCGGAAGGCTGGATCGACATCCAGCGTGAGGAATTCAAGCGACTTGGGGTCACCGGCAATTGGGGTCAGCCGTATCTGACCATGGACTTCCATGCCGAGCGTGTGATTGCCGAAGAGTTCCAGAAGTTCCTGATGAACGGGACACTCTATCAGGGCTCGAAGCCTGTCATGTGGTCTCCTATCGAGAAGACTGCTCTGGCCGAAGCCGAGGTCGAGTATCACGACAAGGAAAGCTTTACGGTTTGGGTTAAGTTCCGCGTGAATGAGACCAGTGATGATCGACTTCAGAACGCCTACGTCGTGATCTGGACGACAACGCCTTGGACGCTGCCCTCAAACAAGGCGGTCGTATACGGATCAGAATTTTCTTACGGACTGTATGAGGTCACTGGTCGCCCAGAGGAGTGCTGGGCGCGTATCGGGGACAAGTACATACTGGCTGATAAACTGGCGGCTGATGTTCTGGGTCGTGCGCGGCTTGATGACACGATGTACCGGCGCCTTGGCGACGTCGATTGCGCTTCAATCAATGGCTTAAAGCATCCGCTTTTTGAGGCCGAGGGTGCAGATGGCGAATGGGATGACATCCGCGATTTCCGCGCCGCCGACTTTGTCACGGACGAAGAAGGCACGGGTTTTGTCCACTGTGCGCCGTCCCACGGGATGGAAGAGTACGAATTGTACCGCGACCTCGGGATGCTGGATCAGGTTATCACCTACAACGTGATGGACGACGGCTCATTCCGCGCTGATCTCCCATTCTTCGGCGGCAAATACATCTTGAGTCGAAAGGGTGGCGAAGGAGACGCCAACAAAACCATCATCGACAAGATGGTCGAAGTGGGCGGTCTGCTTGCGCGCGGAAAGATCAAGCACTCTTACCCACATTCTTGGCGGTCCAAAGCACCGGTCATTTATCGGAATACTCCGCAATGGTTTGCCGCAATCGATAAACCCGTGGGCGACGGGCAGGATCAATTTGGAACAACCATTCGCGAACGTGCACTAACCGAGATCGACAACGTGAAGTGGACGCCCAAAACTGGCCGAAACCGTCTGTTTTCTATGATGGAGGCACGGCCGGACTGGGTGCTTAGCCGTCAACGTGCATGGGGTGTTCCGCTTACTTGCTTTGTCAAAAAAGGTGCTTTGCCAACTGAGGAAGGTTTCTTGCTTCGGAACGAAGCCGTCAACGCGCGCATTCTTGAAGCCTTTGAGGCCGAGGGCGCGGACGCCTGGTACAAAGAAGGTGCGAAAGAACGCTTCCTTGGCAACGATGTACCGTCGGACGAATATGAGCAGGTCTTCGATATTCTCGATGTTTGGTTCGACAGTGGCTCGACCCATGCCTTTGTTTTGCGGGACCGTGAGGACGGTTCAGAGGATGGCGTTGCCGATCTATACCTTGAAGGCACCGACCAGCATCGCGGCTGGTTCCATTCTTCTCTTCTTCAGTCCTGCGGCACCAACGGGCGCGCACCATATCGCGGTGTTCTGACTCACGGCTTCACGCTGGATGAGAAGGGCAACAAGATGTCCAAATCATTGGGCAACACAATCGTGCCCGAGGAAGTCGTCAAACAGTACGGCGCAGATATTCTTCGTCTGTGGGTCGCGCAAACAGACTACACCGCTGATCAACGGATCGGACCAGAGATCCTGAAGGGTGTGGCGGACAGTTACCGGCGACTGCGAAATACGATGCGGTTCATGCTTGGCAACCTGTCCGACTTCTCGGAAGACGAACGGGTTGAGCCCGAGGCCATGCCCGAATTGGAGCGTTGGGTCCTTCATCGCCTCGCGGATTTGGATGCACTCGTTCGCACCGGTTACGATGCCTACGACTTCCAGGGTGTGTTCCGGGCCATTTTCGAGTTTGCCACTCAGGATTTGTCTGCGTTCTACTTCGACATCCGGAAAGATGCGCTTTATTGCGACGGCCCAAGTGACCGGCGACGCGCAGCACGTACTGTGCTGGACATCCTTTTCCACCGCCTCACGACTTGGTTGGCGCCGATCCTTGTCTTTACGATGGAAGAGGTTTGGCTAGAGCGTTTCCCAGGGGACGAAAGTTCCGTCCATCTGCAAGACATTCCCGAAACACCGGCTAGCTGGCGCAATGATGATTTGGCGGCCAAGTGGTCTGGCATTCGTCGTGTGCGCCGGGTTGTTACTGCAGCGCTGGAAATTCAACGCCAGGAAAAGGTCATTGGTGCCTCGCTTGAGGCGGCTCCGCAGGTCTACGTTGCCGATGGCGACATCGTGAAGTCGCTGGCAACGGTTCCTTTCGAGGACATCTGCATCACTTCGGCAATTTCGGTCACCACAGGAGAGGCGCCTTCCGCTGCTTTCACGATGGATGAGATCGAAGGCATTGGAGTCGTTTTTGCAAAAGCTGATGGTGAAAAGTGTCAGCGCTGTTGGAAAATTCTGCCGGACGTTGGCAGTCATGCGCACGCAGGCACCTGCGAACGTTGCAATGAAGCGCTAGGCTAAAACCTAAAGTGCGTTAGAACTCACACGGCGCGGCGAGACTTTGGGCCTCTCGCTGCGCACGTCGGTCTCTTCAGGTTGCATCACGGCGTCTCGGCGCTCGGCGTTGTCAAAAAACGCATCGAAGTCGACTTTTGGAACTGACTCCACAGCTGCACCAGCAACGGGGTACTTTGCAGCCAAGCTCTCTTCGGTCATGACGCTGCTTTTCGTCCATTGTGGAGCGGCTTCGCCGGCTTCCATATCTTTCGATTTGGTGCGACTGATCAGGCTTTTCCCAATAACTCCGCCAATCAGCAGAAACGCCAGAATCGCGACGAAAGGCCCGTATTCGGCCAAAATTCCGCTTTCACTTAGGATATTACTCAGGCTCGAAATGAGACTTGCTCCTAATTCGGCCCCCAAGTTTCCATATCAGAACTGATCTTGCAGTGCCAACGCTCTGTTTCCAAATGTCTTTATTTGTTCCGTGGCGTTGGCTAGGTGCCACACCCTTGATCCATTGCAGTGAATGGTCGGAAGTGTAAGTAAAGAACCATGCCAGCCCTCTCCACCGAAACGCCTCTTGGGACTGTGACACTTATCGAAGCTGATGGGGCTTTGGTGGCTCTTGACTGGGGCGGATCAGAAACCGATGCGACTCCCCTGTTGAAAGAAGCCAAGGCACAGCTTGCGGCGTACTTCTCGCATGATCTAACGGAATTTGATCTGCCATTGGTCCCCAATGTTTCTGAAACCCAGAAGCGGTTTTGCGAGGCTTTGTCCGCAATTCCGTTTGGTGAAACCCTCACCTATGGGGAAATCGCTGAAAAAACAGGACTTTCTGCGCAGGCTGCCGGTCAATGTTGTGGTGCAAATCCAATTGCGATCATCATTCCATGCCACCGGGTGATCGGGGCAAATGGGTTGGGTGGATTTTCGGCACGTGGGGGCGTTGAAACCAAAGTCGCTCTATTGAAGCACGAAGGTGCAGCAAGCCTATTGATTTGATTGCCGAATCCAGTCTGGAACGCTAATAGCGGCGTCCATGGACCATTTTTTGTATCAGAACGGTGTTTTACACGCAGAAGAGGTGGCAATCCCTGAGATTGCTGCGTCTGTTGGCACGCCCTTTTACGTGTATTCGACTGCTACTCTGACACGGCATTATCAGCTTTTCGATGATGCCTTGGACGGTATGGACCATCTTGTTTGCTACGCAATGAAAGCAAACTCGAACCAAGCTGTGCTTCGCTTGATGGCATCGCTTGGTGCGGGTGTGGATGTCGTATCGGGGGGAGAATACAGACGCGCAAGAGCTGCAGGTTTTTCTGGTGATCGGATCGTTTTTTCCGGGGTTGGAAAAACCGTCGAAGAAATGGAACTCGCCCTGACAGGCGGCATCCGTCAGTTCAACATCGAGAGCGAACCAGAAATGGTCGCTTTGTCAGAAGTCGCCAGCCGTCTTGGGGTTTCGGTTCCAATCACGGTGCGGGTGAAGCCGGACGTGGATGCAAAGACCCACGAAAAGATTGCGACCGGAAAATCCGAGAACAAGTTCGGCATCCCAATTGCCAAGGCACGCGACGTTTATCGGCAAGCAGCAACCTTGCCTGGACTTGAGGTGATCGGCATCGATGTTCACATCGGAAGTCAATTAACCGAGCTGGAACCCTTTGAAACTGCTTACTTAAAAGTTGCGGAGCTGACCGAAGAGCTTAGATCGGACGGTCACGACATTCGTCGTCTCGACTTGGGCGGTGGACTTGGAATTCCTTACGAGCGTTCAAACGAAGCTCCGCCACTGCCGACCGACTACGGCGAAGTCGTTCGGCGCACTGTAGGCCATCTTGGCTGTGAAATTGAGATTGAACCCGGCCGATTGATTGCAGGCAATGCAGGGCTGCTTGTTGCGTCAACAATTTACGTGAAAGAGGGTGAAGGACGCGATTTCCTCATTCTTGATGCAGCAATGAACGACCTGATCCGGCCAGCCATGTACAGCGCGTTCCATGACATTTTTCCCGTCATTGAACCGGATGCTGGCGCGGAATACGCGCCGATCGATATTGTAGGCCCTGTCTGCGAAACGGGCGATACATTTACGCGCCAACGTCCGATGCCACCGGTAGAGGCTGGTGATTTGATCGCCTTCCGTTCAGCTGGCGCCTATGGCGCAGTCATGTCGTCAGAATACAATTCTCGCCCCTTAATCCCCGAGGTTTTGGTGCACGGCGATCAATTCGATGTCATTCGTGCGCGCCCGACCTATGAAGACATGATCAATCGCGATAGCATTCCAGCATGGCTTGAGGGTTTGGATTAACCCGGACCTGGCCCTAGATAGGTTGTTATGACCGATCCGCGCGATCTTCCTATAGACGCATCGCGACAGCAAAGCATGCCGCTTCGGATTTCTTATTACGCCTAGCTGTCTGAACGGCTT